>JAFLUV010000053.1:2686-12832 GCA_022508635.1 Prevotellaceae bacterium | reverse complement strand
TTTCATATATTTGCAGATTCATTCCAACTATAATTATAATGAAAGATTACGAGTTGCTTGCGAAGAAAAATCAGGCCAGGGCTTGGGAGATCCTGAAGACTACTGGACTGAAGGAACTTTGGGAGAGTTACGGGTGCAGAGTAAATGTGATTGGTTCCTTGGCGATGAACCTTCTTGTGAAACATCTGGACATTGACTTGCATGTGTATTCCTCGGGAGTGACGGAAGAATCAAGTTTTGCCATCGCTGCACAGATGGCAAAGAACCCAAGGGTGAAAGATATTCGCTGCATAAACGGATTGCATACAGAGGAACGTTGCATTGCTTGGCACGTTATGTATGAAGACAGTGACGACAGATTGTGGCAAATAGACATCATTCATATTGAGAGTGGTACCCGATATGACGGATATTTTGAGAAAATGGCGGAACGGATCAACGAGATTCTGTCTCCCGAACAACGCGATACCATTCTAAGGCTGAAATATGAGACGCCGGAAGGAGAGGTGACCGGCTCTGCCGCTCCGCTTGTCGAAGAAATCCACGGCGTGGAGTACTATCAAGCCGTGATAGAAGCAAACGTAAAAACGCTTTCGGAACTTAAGGATTGGATAAAGGTAAATCGGGAAACCGATGGAAACTATTGGATGCCTTGACAATAGTCTACAGACATTAAAAGAATATAGAATTAAGTGTTCTTGAATTTCTATTTCGGAGCAAAATCAGTCATGAATCTGCCTAAATAGTAAAAAGATTTTATAAATCCCTAATTGTTGATGTAGAGTCCCCAGAGCCCTATGTTGTTGAGCGTATAGTTGACGCGGTAGCGGTAGAGGGCTCGTCCGGCCGGACCGTCGGAGAGCGAGCCGCAGTCGTTGAGGTTGTAGGTCCGGTTGCAGCTCTTGCAGCCGGCATAGCCGCTTTCCTGCAAGGCGAGGGGCTTGGTGATGTTATAGGCTTGGTAACAGTTCGGACAGGCGCGGTCGAAGCAGACGACGCGCACGTTGTCTTCGCCCATCTCGGGAATCGTGAGCCTTCCGACGATGAAGCCTGTCAGCCCGAGGTTGTAGCCGCTATAGCCGCTCAGGGCTGCAATGGGGAGGGACGAGGACTTGCCTGCGGCATTGGTGAAGATGAAGCTTTGGCCGTCGCTTGTGACGGTGCAGTACTCGCCCATGCTTTCGCAGGCTGCATGGAGGACGGGAGCCTGCAGCACGTTGTCGATGGTCAGCCGTGCCCGCAGGTTGCAGTACTTGCTGTTCACTTCCTCATCGTTGCAGGAAAGGAGCATGAGGCTTCCTGCCAAGAGGAGGACTGCGCTTTGAATCCTAAGCCTGATCATCTTGACTTATGAGCTTCTTCTCTGCCTCGTCGACCCGTTCGAAATGGAAGTCGTCCCATACCTTTTGCATCAATGCAGCAATCTCCTTTGTGCAGAGATTTCCTATGCTGCCTTCATGAGTGTGGTGAACCTCTTTGCGAGGCCTGAAGAGTCCTGCCTCGATGTCGAGCCCGACCTTTTTGTAGGCATCACGGAAGGGCATTCCCCCGGCTGCCAGACGGTTGACTTCTTCGACGGAAAACATGAGGTCATAGCGCGGGTCGTTGAGGATGTGTTCGTTCACTTCAAGTCGGGAAATGATATAGGTTGCCATCATGAGGCAGTCGCGCAATTCCTGGAAAGCAGGCAGAAAGACTTCCTTGATGATTTGCAGGTCGCGGAAGTAACCGCTCGGCAGGTTGTTCATGATGAGTGTCACTTGCTGTGGAAGCGCTTGCAGCTTGTTGCATTTGGCGCGGGTCAGCTCAAAGACATCGGGGTTCTTCTTGTGCGGCATGATGCTGGAACCAGTCGTACACTCTTTCGGCAGCTTGATGAAGCCGAAGTTCTGACTATTGAAGAGACAAGCGTCGAAGGCGAGCTTACTGATGGTTCCTGCTATGCCGGCAAGGGCGAAAGCGACGTTCCTTTCGGTCTTGCCGCGTCCCATCTGGGCATAGACGACGTTGTAGTCGAGGGAGTCGAAGCCCAGTAGTTCGGTCGTCATTGTCCTGTCTAAAGGGAATGATGAACCATAGCCTGCGGCAGACCCGAGCGGGTTGCGGTTCGTGATGCGATAGGCAGCCTGGAGGAATACAAGGTCGTCTACGAGGCTCTCGGCGTAAGCACCCAGCCAAAGGCCGAAGCTGCTGGGCATTGCCACTTGCAAATGTGTGTAGCCAGGCATGAGTACGTCCTTGTATCGTTCGCTCTGCCGCTGGAGTTCGGCGAAGAGGGTACGGACGTCTTCTGCCATAAAGCGCAGCTGCTTGCGGATGAAGAGCTTCAGGTCGACCAATACCTGATCGTTTCGGCTGCGCCCCGAGTGTATCTTCTTGCCTATGTCGCCCAGTCGTCTTGTAAGCATCAACTCTACTTGCGAATGAACGTCCTCCACGCCTTCTTCTATCGTGAATCGCTCCTGATGTATCTCTGTCAAGATGTTGCGCAACTCAGAAAGCAGAGCCTGCAACTCTTCTTTCTCAAGGAGCCCGATACTTTCAAGCATTGTGATGTGTGCCATCGAGCCAAGTACGTCGGCTTCTGCCAAGTACATATCCATCTCGCGGTCACGCCCCACGGTGAAGCGCTCTATTTCCGCTGTTACTTCATATCCTTTATCCCAAAGCTTATTGTCCATTGGACTCTTGATTCTTGATTGTTGAACATTGAAGGATGAGGACACAGCCTCCATCCTCCTTCTTACTTAATATTATTTATTAGTACGGCAGGCTTGCCAGCATTTGAGCAAGGCCGTCCACACCCTGCTCCAGCTTCTTGCCCACCATCTGGCGGATGAAGAAATTGAGGTCTGCTTTGACAGTGAGGCGCATGGCGCATTCGCTATCGCCGGCTGGCAACAACTGAATCCACATGTTGGCAGCAACAGGTATTCCTTCTGCCGTGAATTTGATAGTCTTTCCTGGCTCACGTTCTATGATGCGCAGCGTGGCAGTGCCCATTGGCGTATTACCGGAAACACTGTCTCTATCGAACTGCAATTCGCGCAATTTCTCTACGATTTGCTCCATCTGTTCTGGCTTCACGTTATCGCCAGCCTGTTGCTGGATCCGCTGCATGGTTTCTGGATTGTCAAGACCTTGCTGTATGACGGCAAGATTGTTGAGGTCAGAAAGCCGCTCGTAGACGCGACCGATGGGAGCATATATCCTCTTTACTTCACTTTTATATTCTGTCATCTGTTAGTTTTGCGTATTCGTTTACCGTTTAACTATTTAATCAGGTGGGAGAGACCATGCCAACCTTTATACGTTTATTTGGGAAGCGCAGGTCGTGTTGAGGCTATCCCCAGTTCGCAGGGTCTTTACGCCACTGGTGGAGGGTTGCAATGTCTTCTTCTTTAATGTAGCCAGTCTTGAGTGCTTCTGCTACGACAGCCTCGTAGTTTGTAAGGGTGACGAGCTTGACGTCAGCTTTGCGGAAAGCCTCTTCGGCAACGGGGAACCCGTAAGTGTAGGAAGCAACCATCCCGACTACTTCGCATCCTGCCTCTCTAAGTGCCTCAACAGCCTTGAGACTGCTACCACCAGTACTGATGAGGTCTTCTATGACAGCCACCTTCATGCCTGGTTTCAGCTCACCCTCAATAAGATTTGTGAGACCATGGTCTTTGGGCTTGCTGCGAACGTAGGCAAAGGGCAGACTGAGAGCATCCGCCACTAAGGCACCCTGTGCAATAGCACCTGTCGCAACGCCAGCAATGCCTTCTGCCTCGGGGAACTGCTCCATGACGAGGCGTGTGAGTTCTATCTTTACAAAAGTGCGAAGGTCAGGGAAAGATAATGTTTTACGGTTGTCGCAATAGAAAGGACTTTTCCATCCGCTTGCCCAAGTGAAGGGGTTGCTTGGTTGCAATTTGATGGCTTTTACTTCGAGCAGCTTAGCTGCAAAGATTGATTCAACAGAATTCATATTCTTTATATTTTAATTTTTTTGTTTTCAACTTTTAAGTGTTTCCCTGCCATCCTTGATTATAGGCCAAGGCTTTACATACTTGCAGTGTGGTTACAAAGGTAGGAAATAATAGCGAATGGTGCAAGGAAATAAACTTTGATTTTCCGTTATTGAGTATAAAATGCAATTACGATGCCTACAATGCTTGCTTGGTTTAACCAAAGGGCTCGATTTCTGCAGAATAATGTCCATATATGTATTCCACCACCATGCGTCCGTAGCGCCCCTGTCCAGCCGCCATGCAGGAGATAAGCCCCATTGTCATACGCCAGTTTATCTCTATACACGGGCAAATGCCTTCTTGAGCAAGCATCATGTCAATACCAACAGGACCTTTGTAGCAGATTTTTTTCAGGCGTTCTTCCCACCAACGCCGTATCTCTTGGAGACATGGCAAAGGTATATACCCTGCCAGCCATGCTAATTTCTGTCCTTCAGGTGCCACCCAGTTGCCAAGGTAGGCACCTTGTTCATTTGTGTAAAAGAGGGACAGGCCACAATACTCAACACCACCCTTGCCATCAAGTCGGAACTCTAACGCGAAGTCAGCCACTTTGTGTAGGAATTGCTCTACAACGATACTGCCTTGCTGGCGCAGGATACGTTGAATCCAGCCCTCATCTCCTTCGCTTAGACGGTTGCAGGAGAGGTGCTTTATGCCTCTTCCGCTACTGCTCCAGGGTGATTTCAGAATCGCTTCACCGCATTTGTTTATAGCTTCTTTTACTTCCTCAATGCTTTGGCAAAGCGTAGTATTTCCTGCAAAATGTCCATCTAAGGATATTTGTTCACGAAGCTCTTGGAGGCAGGTGACCGCAGTGCGTCGATGGGAGAGTTGCCGGATCTGATCTATCTCTTCTCCAGAAGGTAAAAGGGATTCTTGAACGCCTGCCACGTTAAGTTGATGCCGGAGTGCAGGACTCCATCCCCAAGGCTCAATATGTGTGTTGGGAGGTAGTGATAAATGGTCTTCACCATTCCAGACGATATCGCCCTCTTCTGCCCACCATTCGGGAAGCCACCACAGTTCGCGTCGCATCTGTTGTATCTGTGCAGGTGGTGTGTAACCGGGATGCCCGTCAGCCAGCGCCATGTCATTCTCCGGATTGAAAATATAGAGTGTCATTTGTTGGTCTGTATTTTGCTTATTGGACTAATTTTTGCTCCTTTATAATAGTGTTGGAGTATCTGCTCATAGTTGTAGCCCTGTTCTCCCATTACGGCTGCTCCTATCTGACACAGTCCGACGCCGTGCCCCCAGCCGTGTCCGTGTAAGACAAAACTGCCAGGTATGCCGTCGTGAATGTTTTTCGTTTCAATAGTGAAGGCGCTGCTCTTCAAGTGCGAAGTGCTGAGCATACGACGTATCTCTAATTCTTTGCCGATGATGAGGCTTTTCTCTTTGCCTACGACGCGTAGCTTGCTGATGTGTCCGCCAGGTCCTTTCTCTATGATTTCCAGTGCAAGGATTGACCCAAGATCCATCTTTAGATGCTCCGTGATGAGGTTATGAGCCTGGTGTTGAGAAAGTTCTTCCGTCCACTCATAAAAATCTTGCGTTTCAAAATCATAGTCATTGAGCACCTGTCGGAGAATCTTTTTATCGTGAGTTTTGCAGAATGGATCATTTACGGAGCGTAGATAGGGAACTTGAATATTATCCCAGCAGTATTGGAATTCATTGGTGCGACCGCCACAACACTTGCCGAAGCGTGTGTCACAAATGTGTCCGTCGTACATGAGCACTTGTCCGCAAGTGGCGCTGACGGCTTCTGCTACCTGCGGATTGCCTGTATGGGTGATGCCCTGATAGCGCTGGCAATGATCATCGGCACAGACATCGAAAATGGTGTGATCCTCACGGTCGTACCAGCGGATGTTTTCACCCTCGTTCTTGATAAAGGAAAAGAAAGGTGCAGACTGTTTGGCATGCTCTTTCCGATGTTGCATCTGAGCATATAGCCAACTGCGGCTGATGACTGCGGCTGCTTTCAGGAACTCCAGCGAACAAGTGCTCTTCATTTCACTGCTGATAACGCTTTCTAAGTAGTCCTCTACGGGCAATATATTAATAGCAACGATTTGGTCTTCGTCAACCACAAACTTTAGGATGCCGCTGAAGGTCTGTGACTCCTGACGTTCCCAATGGAAACGTTGTCCAATGGTGACACCATGCAGGGTAAAAGACTCCTTACCTATGAACGTCAACTCCTGATAAACGTTATTCTGCCAACAGATACCCCCTTCGGTATATACAACGGTTTGTTCACCGCTTACCTCAATACCTTTTGCATGGTATGTACCATTTATACAAAAGCGTAAGGATGTATCTTTCATTATGCCGACGGAGACGCTCTCTGCCAAGTCTTCCCTGAATAAGGTATCTTTTGATTCTGAATCTTTGCTCTCCTCCTTTGGGGAGTCCGTGAGATTCTTTATGATAGGCAGTACTTCTTCCTCGCTCAGAGTGATTTCCTTAAGGATGGCAGCTGCTCTTTCTGCCGTCAATGTCTTGAAGTCTTGTTCGCGAGGTGTAATAAAGAGTCCACACATGTCAAGTGCTCCGGGACTTATCATGAGCTGTTCTTTGCCTGTGGCGTAATAACAGTCGGGGCGGTGCTTGCTGCGCGGGAAGATGAGAGTTACGATTTCATCAGGCCGGCTTGAAGTGCCTTCCTGTCGCCAGCAAACGATGTTCAGTCGCGGCTCTGTCTCTCCGTCTGCTATGGGGAGAGCTTTGTAAACGCGTTGGCAAAGGATGCTGTCGCTTTCAGTCGGCATACTGCGGATGACGAAAACGGGACAGGCATATCCTTCTAGAAAATAAAGGCCACATCGGTTGCCCACATTGCCTGCCTCCTCCATTGATGCCGTCTGTTCGCCTGTTAAGGGATAGATCTTACGTAGCCTGTTCTCGTACATCGACCAATCGCGTTCCAAGGGTACGATGCCTCGGCTACCTGCCTGCAAGTGCATGTGGTCGGGACAGGAAGCTCCACAGAGTGGACCATTGTAGAAGACGATATGATGCAACATTTCCCATGCCATGCGACGCAGGGTGCCGAAACTGCTATAGATGCTTTGCGGCGTGTGTCGACGCATAGGTATGGTGAAGTGTTGAGGCAGGATAGGATAGGGATTGACCAGTATCTGATAATGTTTCTCCGTCATGAGTGCGTGCTGCTCATGCGGACGGTTGTTGTCGCAGAGAAAACAGGGGCGTTTGCTGATGCTCTCCTTGTCGATTGCTGCGCCTGTGCTGACGATGCGTGCCGGGTTCCATTGGGCTGTAAAACTTATATCGCCTGAATGCAACTCTTTAGTCTGTACCTGTTCCTCTAAAGCCTTGTAGCGTTCGCTGGCCTCTTGCCACTCCTGTAGCTCTTTTTGGAAGAAGTCATCTATCTCCTCAGCTGTTACTTTATGTTGCCAAAGCAGGTTGAGTTGCTGGCGTGCTTTGATTTCAAGCGTGCGCAAGTGATCCTTATAAGAGTTGTTGCGGTTGATTTTATCTTGGCTCAGTGCCGCGTCACTATTGCCTTCCCAACGTCTGCAGAGATATAATTCGTCGTAAATACGTGCTATGCGATAGCGTCGGCTTATCATCAACCCTAAGGCATAATCTTCACCATAGCTGGTATTGGGGATTTGCAATTTACGTAGGATTGGCGTGAAGAAGGCACGTGGAGCTCCGAGCCCATTGATGCGCAGGGCATTGTTGCGTCCGTTTTGTTGTGTCCATTCGCGGTGATCAATGAGTCCGGGCGGCAGAGTGTTCAGTTGGAAATCACACATGCGGTAGGAACCGATGACCATTGCCGCACCTTCAGCATAAAAGGCGTCCACCATGCGTTGCAGGGTCTGTGGGGAACTGTACATGTCATCGCTGTCGAGCTGTACTACGAAGCGACCCACCATTGGGTGATGTACAGCCAGGTTCCAACAACCGCCGATGCCTAAATCATTGCGGTCAGGAATGACGTGAATGACGCGTTCGTTGTCCTTGAATTCATCGATAGCTTCCGTCGTACCGTCTGTACTGCCATTGTCGACCACGATCATATTGAAGGGGAATGTCGTCTGCTGACTCAGGACACTACGGATAGCATCGCGAATGGTGCGCTCTCGATTGCGGACAGGAATAATGACCGATGCCTCTACTGCAAATTCTCCCTCTTCATCTCCGTGCTTGTCGATTTTTGGTTCCGAGAAGTTCACCTCGTTGTACTCATTGCCATGCAGGTAGGCGTTTAAGGCACGCAGATGCCGGGTGCAGGCCCGCTCCATCTCCACTTGTCTGGCACGATTGCGTGGGTCAACATAGTCGAACTGTTTCTCTCCGCTTAGGCGTGTGTCGTGTTCCACCTCGGTATAAAGAAACTCATCTACGTGTAACGGTAGTTGCTTCCGGCTAATGAATAGGCGCAGGTCGTAGAGTGCGGCATATTGGTATCTGTGCAGATTCTCTTGTCGGACATACTCTTTTAGCACCTCCGTGCGGAACAGGAGGAGCGATCCCATCTGGAAGTCATCACGGACGGATCCGATCTGGTAGTCTATGAGGGGTGTTGCTATGACAGGGGAAGCAGGATCCGAGGGGGTCTGTTTGTAATGATCCGCATAAATCATCAGCGCTTGGCTGTCTTCGGCGATGGTGAGCAGACGTGTGAGGGCATGATATCCGAGCTGCAGAGTGTCGTACTTATTATATAATAATGTATAGGGAGCTGTGGCGATTTCAGCGATATAGCGGATAGTGCGTGTGTCGCCTGTGCTTCTGTCGCGCATCAAGTGTATGCCGTTCACTTGTGGCTCTGCCTTCAGGTTCTCGATGGTTCCCTGTGCTTGTTCGTTACTCTGCCAGGGGATGAAGCAATCAACACAATTCATAGTTGAGGGTTGAAAATTGATGGTTGAGGAACTTTATCCTGCAAAGGTACGAAATAATGTTTACATTGCAAAAATTGCATGCTTGTTTCAGATACTTTCAGAATATCAGATATTACGAAACAGGAGGTAAACACCTATGGGGTTTACCTCCTGATCAATGTTAAACCATTTCCAAAAAGAGGATTGGTATTTCCTTATTCTTCGTCGTTCCAGATCTGCCAGCTGTCATCTTCCTTGGTCAGTGCATTTTCACCGTCAACGGTCGTATCACTGATAATCAAACTCTCTGCAAGCATATTAGTCATTTGTGCCTCGTTAATCTCAATGGCTGGACAAATATATTTCTTCATAATTTACTGTGTATTATAGTTGTTTATGATTTGTTCATTTAACTTTTCTACTTTCTTCCCTCCTTCCCTTTAGCGGGGAAGGAGGAAAGGAAGAGATTGTTTGTGTTACTTCAGAATCTTCTTGCCACCTATGATGTTCACACCCTTCTGTGCTTTGTCAAGGCGCTGACCTGCGAGGTTGTAAACGGGAGCATTCTCGTCCGCGAGGTCAATGTCCTTGATACCTGTAGCGTCGTCAGCATCGAAGCCATAGAAGCTCTTGACAGGTGCGCCGATAACGAGGTAGCCCTTGCCTTCGGGAATAGTGCCGCTTGCCTTGTAGAAGCCGACACCCTCTTTTTCGTTTGCAAGGATATACTGGGTTCCGTCGGTTATAACGCCGTCAGAAACAAGAAGCTCATTCTCTGTACCGAGACTTGCATCGGTGGTTGCAGGTATATCGTATGTACCTTCTTCTGCCTTAACGACAACTGCAGTTCCGGCAGGAACGGTGGTAACGGGAGCGAGCTGAACATTTTTGCCATCGAAGGTTGCAGCGTTAGCAGTTACGCCACTGCCAGTAAAGTCAACGTCGAAGGGAGCAACGAATGTTGCATAGCCGGCATCGGTAACTGTGACGGGAGCAGCAATCTGAGCTTCAAGGCTGAAGTCGCAGTATGCACCACCATGGTTCTGCTCAATGTAGATGGCAATAATGTTCTCGCCTTCAACGAGCAGTTCGGGGTCTACGTCTATGGTTTCCCAGCCAAGACCGTTTGTCCATCCTGTGGCATTGCGTACCTTTGTGCCGTTGATGAATACGGCGTAGTCGTCATCATGGACAGCCTTTATGGTTACTTTAGCAATCGTTGAAGGATTCTCAACATAGAAAGGACGACGGAACCAGTACGT
>JAFLUV010000053.1:0-2586 GCA_022508635.1 Prevotellaceae bacterium | reverse complement strand
CATAGCCGTTAGAGCCGAGAGGCATGATCAGTTCATCCCATTCTGAGTCATCGAAGTCGATGGCGTTCCAGCCTTCTTCGATGTCGACATATTCATCTTCGCTGACACCTGCCTGGTGACGGAACTTGATAGCATAGGGGTTGGTCTGGCCGTTAGCAAGAAGAACCTGTTCTGAGTACTTGGCACCGCAATCGGAGCAAACGCCATTCACGTATGTATGTTCTGCGAGAGGCAGAAGTTCTGTCTTCAGAACCTTGCAGTCGGTGCACTCCCAAACCTTCTTGCCCTGGACGGTGCAGGTAGAGGCTTCCTCTGTGGGTTCGCCCCAGGTATGTGTCTGTTCGTTAATCCAGAGTTCGCCGAGCTGGAAGCCGTCTGTCGTGCCGGCAGAGAACTTGAAGAACTTGTAGGTCTCTGTGCCATTAACGGTGAAGGTGAACTCTTCCTTGTTTACACTGTGAATCTTGTATGCATCGTAGTCGTTGTGCTCGTCGATGACGGTCCAGTTCTGGTTGTCGTTCGAGCCTTCAATCTTCCAACTGCGCGGGTTGCGAGCAGGCCAGTTGTAGGTGTCGGCACCTGTAACGAAGGAGTATTGCTTAACGGCAACAGCTTCGCTGGCAACGATGATAGCCCATGCATCGCCAGAGCCACTGCAACCGAACTTCGTGGTTGCATCGTTGTCAATGAGGGCAGAGAGGGGAGAGTCGTTCCAACCGTTGCCGCCTGTTACGATGGCGTAGCCAACACCGTTTGCATCATGACGAACGTAGTTGGGTTCAGAAACGGTCAACTCATAGCTTGCTGTCCAGCCGCCGTCGGCATCAGTCGTAGCGGTAATGGTTACCTTGCCGTTTGCTATACCGGTAACGGTTCCGTCTGCTGCTACGGTAGCAATGCTTTCATCGGAAGATGTCCAGGTGAAAGTCACGTTGTCGAGGTTCTGCACTTCCGGCAGGAACTGAGCAGTGCTGCCTACAATTACAGGGCGAGTCTCCTTGCTGTAGGTGATGTATGCCTGATCTTCGAGCATAGCGTAGCCGTAGCCGTCGAGGGTGTTCTGTGCAGGCAGGACGAATACTCTCGAAGCCTTGTCATAGAAGCCGAATACACCGTCGTGACGCATTACGGGCTGGAAGTCGTAGATGCGCTCGCCCTGTTCGCTGATGGTGCAGTAGTAGAAGCGACCGCGCATCGGGTTGTCCCATTCGGGATTTGCAAAGAGCGAGAGGTTGCGTGTGGTAGCGTTGGTTACGCTGTTGCCTGTCAGATATTCTTCTCCGTTCACGATGAGCTTCGTTACGTCTGCTGTGACTTCATAGTCGGTGTTGACGCTGAAGGGTGCGAACTCGTCGCCACTGCCTGTCGTGCCGCCTGTGAAGTATCCGAAGTATTTTTTGTTGTTGCCGTTCATGTAGAGGCTGATGCCGGTGCCTGCGTATGTGTTGCGTGCACTGAAGATGCCGCACCAGCCATTGGAGGAGTCATATACTTGGAACTTGGCGTCAATCTGCGTGGCAGTAACGGGGTTGTAAGGCAGTGTGAATGCGTTCTCACGGCTTGCGCTATTGCTTTCGATGTATGCCAGCGGAGTGTACTTGTTGACGTCAGCCCATGTTATTTCCCTGTAGGCGACGTTGGGGAGTACGCGCTTCTGGACCTTGATGTCGGTGAAGGTGAAGGCGAATGCGGGATCGTGAGAGTTGTCGTCAACCACGCCGAACTGGATGCACAGGAGTGCGTAGTCGTGTGCGGCGGTGAAGAGGGCTGAATAGGGCTGTTCTGTCGTTTCGGTGTTTGGCAGGGCGATGTGTGCGAGTGCTGCGTTGGGGTCGTTGAACTCGTTGCTGGGCATGTTCTCGCTGTCAATCACGAAGAAGGGCAGGGTGGTGTAGTTGCTCCAGGAGTGCCATGCGGTGCCGGTGTAGGTGAAGGTCAGGCGGTATTCGTTGCCTTCTGTCAGGCCGGTGATCTTGTAGGAGAGGGGCTCCCAGCCGCCTTTGCCTTCGTAGGGATTGAGTGTGTTGCTGCCGGTTTCCTCGTCGAATACGTTCACGCCGAAGGTTGCGTCGTATGCGGGACCGGGATAGTTCCAGTTGGAGAGATTACGGTATTCCGGTCCGAGGTCGCGAACTGCCTCGTAGGTTACTTTTCCTGTCTGGGCAAACTCGCCGCCGGTGTATTCGTACAGGCCGCCGTCGTAGACGACCATCTTCCCTTCGTAGCCAGGGATGTCCAGCGTGCTGACTTCGGGGAAGAGACCATATTCCTCGTACTCGCCTGCACTGTTGAGGGCATAGTACTTCATTGTCTTCTGGTCGTAGACGTAGGGGTCGTTGCCGCTGTAGGATGCGAGGTTGTCAATCGGTGTTGCCTCGATGGGACTGTTGTCGGGCACGTCGGGCGTGTAGTCTTCGTCGGGCGTGTAGTTTACCGTGAGTGAGGACACACGGATAGCGGCGCTTGGAGTGAGGGTGACGGAAGAGGTTGCGCCCTCAGGTGTCCATGTGCCGTTGTCGTATGTGCCGGTGCTGGCTGTAAGGTTGTTTACTCCACTGGCAGCGTCAACCGTGATGCCGTCAAGTG
>JAFLUV010000052.1 GCA_022508635.1 Prevotellaceae bacterium | reverse complement strand
ATTAATATTACATTATTAAGTATTACATAACTTAATCTGCGACTTAAGAAGAATACACATCAATGCAGCGAACCCTGGAGGTCTCTCATCCGTCCTCCAGGGTTCGCTGCATACATGCCGCTTACCGCGTATGTACGGGGACTACTGCGCCTTGCGGCGGTAGTCGGCAAGGGCTATCTGATAGGCAGCCTTCGCCTGCGACAGCTTGTCCTGTGCCTGACGGTTGAGCGTCTCGGCCTCGAGCAGGTCGGTCAGGGTACAGGTACTCATGCGATACTGGTCGGTGCTCATGCGCAGGTTCTCGGCTGCCTCCTCGCAACTCGCCCCGGCTATCAGCGTCTGCCTGTACGCCTCTTGCAGGTTCGTCCAGGCTTGCTCTATGTCGATTTGCAGCATGCGACTCGCGTTGTCGTAGTCCTCGCGTGCCTGCCGCAGCTTTATCTTCTGGCGGCGCAGGGCATGCGTGCCGCCCCACCAGTCGCTGACAGGGACGGACAGCGTGCCGAAGACAAGGCCGTTCGTCATGTTGGTATGCAGGTAGCTCCCGATGCTCTCTGAGAACCCGCCGAGCCCGGTATGGTAGCCCGCCAGGCCGATGCCTACATGCGGCAGGTACTTGCCGCGCTGCATCTTCACTTGCAGTGCCTGCGCCTCCACGGCCTTTCCCATTAGCTGAAGCTCCTCGCGATGGCTCGGTGCGTGGCTCAGCCGTGCACCGACGACCTCGATGGGCTGCTCCACGGGCTTGTCCTCGACGATGATGTCAAAGCCTTGCTCCGCATCGGCAGGCGCAATGCCTATCTGCTGTGCAAGCAAGAGACGGAGCACCTGGGCGGCATTCTCCAGCTTGAGGCGCGCACTGGAGAGTTCCTGCTGGCGCAGACGTACCTTGAGCAGGGCATTGCGTGTGGTGACGCCTGCCTCCAGGAATCTGTTCACCTGCATCATCACAGCCTCAACCTGCTCCTCGGCAGCCTCTATGGTATGCAAGTTATAGCGCACACACGCCAGCTGCCAATAGCATTCCGTCACCTTCTGCACTACCTCCTTCTCCGTAAGCTGCTCCTTAAGCGTCGCAACATCCTGCTGCACACGGGCGAGCTTGTTGCCGTTCACGATTTGTCCGCCATAGTAGAGCGGCTGTACGAGCGTGGCGGAGACAGCGTATGCACGGTTGAACTCTCCGACACTGAAGGGCGTACCTATAAGGGGAATGAACTGTGCGCCCAGTGCGGCAATCTCCTGCGGATAGGTGCCGTCGGCCTTGAACATCTCGTCAAAGCACCGGAACGCCATAACGTTGGCACTGATACGCGGGAAATAATTGGTGAAGGCTTCACGTTTCTGCGCAGCAGAAGCCTCAAGCTCCAAGGCAGCATTACGCAGCTCGTGGTTATTCTGCCGTGCACGCTCCAGGCACTCTTCCAACGTGAGCGTCTGTGCCGATGCACTCAGCACGGCAGTCAGGGTAAGTATGGCAAGGTATCTCATAGCTCTTGTGATTGTTTTTCGTTCAATTTCCAGTAGACAACGGGCAGAACCGTAATGACAAGGAGAAGCGTGCCTATGCCGCCGGCAAAGATAGTGATGCCTACGGGTACCCAGAATGAAGAACCTCCCAATATCATGGGGATGACACCCACGGCAGTGGTGGCTGTGGTCAGGAATATCGGAACCATGCGGCGACGTCCGGCATCGAAAGCAGCATCGCGTACCGACATGCCCCTACGAATCATCTGGTCGGCATGCTCGAAGATAAGTATCTCATTGCGCATGATGATACCCATGAGCGTGATGAAACCGAAAAGGCTGGTCAGGCCAAGCGTGATGTCGGCAATACCGAGGCCTATCATGGCTCCGGGCATAGAGAGCAGGAGGGAAACCATGCAGATACCTGTCAAGCCGAAGCGGCGGAAATTGAAAAGCAAGAAAAAGAAGATGATGACCAGTGCGATGCCAAGACCCAAGGCGACCTCAGGTACAGTCTCCAGGTTTTTCTCTGGCTCTCCGCCTATCTCATATCTTACGCCGGAAGGCAGCGCAAAGCCATCCTTTGCATTGCTCTGATTGCTGGATTCAAGTATGTCCTTTATACGGTTCTGCACAGAAGCTGCCAGCACACCGCGCTTGCTCTCGGCAGTGACGGTAATGCAGCGCACGCCACCGCGATGTGTGATGCAGGCAGGCATCCAGCGTGGCTCGACATCCGCTACTTGTCGGAGCGGCACACTGCTGGCCGGCTGTGTCAGAGGCGTAAGGTAAAGGTTTTCCACATCGCTGACCTGCATGCGCTCTGTCTCCCTGTCGCGTAGCACGACGGGTACTTCGTAATTACCTTCCCAGAGTGATGCTATCTGCATCTTCCCCGACTGCATGGCAAGCTGCAACTCCGCGGAAGTGCGCGATATGCCGAGCTGTGAAGCCGTGACAGGATCGAGGGTGATGTCCATGAAAGGCGAAGGCTGGTCAAAGTCGGTGTGTACCCATTCCAGTTCTGGCATCTGGCGCATACGCTCCATCAGTCTTTCCGCTGCCAGTTCAATACTGTCGATGTCGTTGCCGTAGAAACGATACTCGTATGTAGGCACGGAAAGATAGTCCATCTGCTTGAAGCGCACATAGGCTTCGGGCCAGTGATTGCTCAGGCGAGGAGCATACTCATCAAGAACCTCCAGCGTGGTCTGTATGCTCTTGGTGTTGACAATGAGCTGAGCAAAGTTTTTTCCTCCAAGCTGTGGCTCGTAAGTCAGCTGGAAGCGGGGCGAGGCACAACCGACGAAGGTAGTGACACTTGTTACGCGCTTATCCTTGGCAAGCGAGTCGCGCAAAGCCTCGGTAATGGCACGTGTCTCGTCCAGGCCGGCAGTCTTGGGCAGGAATATCTCGCAGGCAAACTGGTTGCGGTCGGCAAGGGGGAATTGCCTTATCTTGAGCGTCAGGAAGATGAGAGATGTGGAAGCTACGAGCACGATGCTGCCCACGATAGTCAGCCAAGGGTGCCGGAACGTCCAGCCCAGCACATCATCGTACACATCCTGTACACGGTCTGTAATGTCACGCTTCCCTGGCTTCTTTTCCTTAACTTCCGTTATGAGGCGTACATTGAGGGCGGGAATAATGCAGGCTGCCACGACGAGACTCACCATCAGGCAGATGGTGATGGTCGGAGGGAAATACTTAATACAATCGCCTGCCTCGCCAGTCATCGTGAAGAGAATGGGGAAGAATATGGCGCAGATGCAGACCGTAGCGAGCAACATGGGCATGAAGTACTGCTTGACTGCCATGACTGCTGCCTCGCGTCGGTCGATACCTGCGTTCAGGTATTCCATATAGCCGTCGATGACTACGATGCTATTGTCCACAATCATGCCAAGCACGACGATGAGTGAGGCCAGAGTGATGATATTAAGTGGAATGCCCGCCATGTACATGATGCCCACACTGATAAACGTGGAGAGCGGAATGGTAATGGCGGCAACGATGGCACTGCGCAGGGGGAAGAGCAGCATCATGACGATAATGATGACGGCCATCGACTCGATGAGGTTGACGAGGAAGTCGTTCACGCTCTCCTCCACGACCTTAGGCTGATCGGTGATACGGAGTACGTCAACGTCGGCAGGCAGGTATTCCTCGCGAAAAGTCTTTATGATTTTGTTTACGTCGCTGCCATAATGTACGATGTTGTTGCCTTCGGTCATCTCCAAGGAGAGGAGCACGCAGCGTTTGCCGTTGCTTTCTATGTAACTGTCGCTTGTGTCGTATTCGCGGCGGACATCGGCAATGTCACGTACTCGCACGATGCGTCCCGTAGCATCAGAGTAAATGACTTGATCCATTACTTCCTGCTCCGAGTGGCGCGTGGTGGCGAGGTGCAGGGGTATGTTCGTCGAGGGAGAGCTGACACTGCCGCTCAATGTAGTGATGCCTTCGTTGGAGAGAGCAGACAGCAAGGCTGCCTGTCCGATACCGTAGGCGGCAAGGCGCTCACGATCTACGTAGATGCTGACTTGCTCCTTCTTTTCGCCGTACTGCCGGACGTTGCTTACGCTCTTCACCTGACGCAAGCGGTCGGCCAGTTCGTCGGCATAGTCCTGCAGCTCGCGATAGGAACGCTGGTTGCTCTCCAGCGTGATGAGCAGGGCGGAAGCATCGCCGAAGTCATCCTTGACAACGACAGCGAGTACGCCTTTGGGCAACTGGCTCTTGAATTCGTTCACGCCGTGCTTCATCTTGTTCCACACCGGCTGCATGTCGGTAAGCCTGGCATCGAAGTTGACCTTCATGAAGCACATGCCGTCCATGCTCTGCGTAGTGGTTTTGTCGCGATTGACTTCCTTATATGTAAATATGTATCGCTCCAGCGGACGTGCTACTTGCGCTTCGATTTCCTCGCTGGTGGCGCCCGGCATGACGGCTACGATGACACCCATGCGTGTGGTGAAGGGAGGAAACTCGTCCTTTGGCATCATGTCGAGGCCGTAGAATCCGAACGCGAGCAGGATGATGGTGATGAGCGCCGTTATGCCGCGGTTCACGAGCGGCCAGGCTGCCCAGTGCTGCATCAGGTTTTCTTTTGATGGATTTCCCATGGTCTCTCTTGCTATATTACTTCACTTCCTTCGCTGACCTTCTGGTAGCCTTCCACTATCACCTCATCGCCTTCGCTCAGGCCGGACGGGATGACGATGCGGTCTCCCTGTAGCTGTCCGGCTTGTACGAACTGCCTGTGTGCCTTGCCGTCCTTCCTGATCCACACGAAGTGTTGTCCGTCGGTATTTTGCTGTATGGCACGCAGGGGCAGTGTCAGTGCCGGGTGTTCTGCACCATCCGTGAGGGGAAGTGCTACGCTGACGACCATGCCCGGCAGCAGTTCGCCGTCAGGATTGGCGAGGCTGAAGCGGACGTCGTAGGTGTGCGTCAGGGCTTCGCCTTGCACGCTGCGCACGAATTGTGCCGAATGGAATGTCTTTCCGCCAAGGGCTTCCGCGGTGATGGTTGCACCCTGTTCCTTGCCCATGCCGGGACTGAAGAGGACGATTTCCTTTTCCGGGACGGCGATCTTTACCTTTACGCGCGTGATGTCCAGTATGGTGCAGACGGGTTGCGAGGGAAGAGCCGTCATGCCGCTTTCCATCTGCTTCTTGCCGATGATGCCGCTGCACGGTGCCGTCAGGCGGCAGTCTGCGAGCGCCTTGCTCGCCATCTGGTAGCTTGACTGTGCGGTGCGCAGCTTCGTGTTGACGTTTACCCAGTCGATTTCAGGGATTGACTGCGACTCGTAGAGGACTTCCATACGGTCCCTGGCGTCCTGTGCCTGGCTGAGCATGGCCTTTGCGGCTTCGAGCGCATTCTGGCACTGCGTGGGATCCATCTCGGCTATGAGTTGTCCTTTCGACACGTGCTGTCCCTCCTCGACATAGACCTTGGTGACGCAGCCCGAGCCGGTGAAGCTGACGGGTGTGCTGCTTTCTTCCTCTACTTTGCCTACATAGTGCATGCAGGCGGACGATGTGCCTGGGCTGACGGTTTCTGTCCTGACCCTCAGGGGCTCCACCTTGTAGCTTTCTTTGCCTTTCCCGCAGGAAGTGACGAGCAGTGCAGCCGCGAAAGCAAGGTGAATGACTTTCTTATCCATGGCAGGTGTGTTTTTTATGTGTTTAGTTTGTCTTTTTTGTTTTTGCGGTGCAAAGTAACAACTTTTTCTCCACATGGAGGGCTAAATACAGGTGCAATTGTTATCCTTTTTCACCTCTGTGCGGGACTTTTTCGCAGAAAATAACAAAAGAGGGGACGGTGAGAGGAGGCGGGAGACCGGGATAATGGAGAAAATGTACTATCTTTGTATCCCAAAAAGGAAAGAAACATGGAGAAATTAGACATTCAGTCCATTGCGGAAAGCAGCCTGAGCTTTCACAACAACGATCACATTGCCGTCTTCTGCGACTTTGACGAGGTGCGCGGCATGGACATCTCGGACGTGCTGATAGAGGGCTTCCTCTTTGCAGTGGTGACGCGCGGACAGGCACAGTTCTCGGTAGAGGAAAAGACCTACAAGCTCCGCACGGGCGACGTCATCACGTGCAAGCCGCGCAATATCTTCGAGCAGAGCATGATGAGCATGGACTTCAATGCGCTGGTGCTGTTCCTCTCGCCAGAGTACGTGACGCAGCTCGCGCAGATGGTGCGCATGGAGTGGACGCACTCGATGTTCTCCACCTCCTACCAGATCCTGCACGCCGACGAGACGGCAGTGCAGCGCTACCGCCTCTACTTCGACCTGCTCCGCAACCATCTCTCCTGCCCCGACACGCCGCACAAGGAGCTCAGCCTGCGCCTGCTCTTCGCCTCGATGGCATACGACCTGCGCGACCTGCACGCCTTCCGGGACGAAGAAGTAATGCACCAGACCTACAGCTCCAGCGAGAACATCCTGCGACGCTTCATGCAGCATCTGCACAACCCCGCGCTCCCCTACCTCAACGTCAACGAGTACGCCGCCCTCCTCTGCATCACCCCGAAGTACTTCTCCACCGTCTGCAAGCGCCTCACCGGCAAGACGGCCAACCAGCTCATCAGCGAGGAAATCGTCCGCTCCGCCCAGATAGCACTGCGCGACAGCAGCAAGAACGTCAAGCAGATTGCCGCAATGCTGGGCTTCAGGAACCAGTCGCACTTCGGACGCTTCTTCCGTCACCAGACAGGAGTCTCGCCGCAGCAATACCGCGAGAGCAAGGAATAGCCCGTGCGGCCTTCGTCTGCACGTCTGCCCGGCGCATGCCTTCCGACAGCCAAGGGAAAGAAAGAGGATGTCCCGGAACGGACATCCTCATAACACTGATAATCACATCATTAGAATTAAGATTCGAAGCCATCGCGCCTAAATTTCCGAACCGATGCGCGCGGGCTTCAAAATCGACGCGCGTGAGTTGCGAAATTGACGCGCGTCAGTTGTGAAATCGACGCGCGTCAGTTTGTGAATTGTCGCGCGTGAGTTTGTGAACTGTCGCGCGTCAATTTTCCGGATGCCGTGCGAGGACAGCAGAGCCATGGCAGACCGCCGCCTATACATTACTATATATATAGCCGTAGATCAGCTCTGGCGTAGCCTTAAGCGGACGGCACAAGCGCGACTTCTGCATTGTCTCCTCGGTAATCACCTGAATACTGCAGAAGAACCAAATGACCACGCCCAGTACAAGGCCATACTTTGCAGCGCAAAGGACGCCGCCCAGCAAACGGTTGAGCAATCCGACGGGAGGCAGCCCGTCGAGCAGCGAAGTAATGATGCCTCCAATCAGCCGGGCCGCGACAATAACGATAAGCCACAGCAGGACAAACGCCGTCACGTTGCAAAAATCCGGCATAGGCACAACACTGCACAGCACAGCCCCCAGCCGCAGATAGTAAAGGCAGGCAACGAAAAAGCCCAAAACGAGAGCCGCAAGCGACACAAGCTGCTTGACGGCTCCCGAAACGAGACCAGAGACAAACCCCACAGCCAGCAGGATGAGCAAAATAACGTCCACCTGCACTACAGCGTTGCCTTGACTTCAATCTCCTGGAAGGTTTCTATCATGTCACCCTCGCGCAGATCGTTATAGTTCACCAGCGAAATACCACATTCGAAGTTAGTGCCGACCTCCTTGACATCGTCCTTGAAACGCTTCAAGGCATTGATGGCACCGGTAAAGACGACGATACCGTCGCGAACGACACGCGCCTTGTTCGTGCGGCTCACCTTGCCGTCCATGACATAAGCACCCGCCACAGTGCCCACCTTCGTAATGTGGTACACCTGACGCACCTCCACCTGAGCCGTGACCTCCTCCTTGATTTCAGGCGAAAGCATGCCCTCCATGGCATCCTTCACCTCCTCGATGGCATCGTATATGACACTGTAGAGCCGGATGTCGACATCCATCTGGTCGGCCAGGCGGCGCGCCGCAGCCGACGGACGAACCTGGAAGCCGACAATGAAGCAGTTGTTCGCAGCAGCCGCCATGTTGATATCGCTCTCGCTGATTTGGCCGACAGCCTTGTAGATGACGTTGACCTGAATCTTCTCCGTAGACAGCTTGATGAGCGAGTCGCTGAGTGCCTCGATGGAGCCATCCACGTCGCCCTTGACGATAAGGTTGAGCTCCTGAACGCCGCCCAGTGCAATATTGTGCGCCAATTCCTCCAGTCCGCGGCGCTTCATGGTACGCAGTCCCTGCTCGCGCGCCAGCTGCTCACGCTTGTTGGCAATCTCGCGCGCCTCCTGGTCAGAGTCCATGACGTGGAAAGTATCGCCAGCCTGCGGCGCACCGTTCAGACCCAGGATAGTCGCCGCCTGCGCAGGACCGATAGTCTGCACGCGCTGCCCGCGTTCGTTGAGCATCGCCTTGACACGCCCGTAGTTCGTACCCGCCAGCAAGATGTCGCCCACATGCAGCGTACCGTTGCTGACAAGCACAGTGGCCACGTAGCCCCTGCCCTTGTCCAGGCTGGACTCAATGATAGAGCCCGTCGCCTTGCGCTCCGGATTGGCCTTAAGGTCGAGCATCTCAGCCTCGAGCAAAACCTTCTCCAAAAGCTCGTCCACGCCAATACCCTTCTTGGCACTAATGTCCTGACTCTGGTACTTGCCGCCCCAGTCCTCGACAAGGAAGTTCATGGCAGCCAACCCCTCCTTTATCTTGTCGGGATTAGCAGTTGGCTTGTCTATCTTGTTAATGGCAAAGATGATGGGAACGTTGGCCGCCGTGGCATGCGCTATGGCCTCCTTCGTCTGCGGCATGATATCATCGTCGGCAGCGACAATGATAATGGCAATGTCGGTGACCTGCGCACCACGTGCACGCATGGCAGTAAATGCCTCGTGGCCGGGCGTGTCAAGGAAAGTGACGTGGCGACCGTCCTCAAGCGTGACATTGTAGGCACCGATGTGCTGCGTAATGCCGCCGGCCTCGCCGGCAATGACGTTGGTCTGGCGGATATAGTCAAGCAGCGACGTCTTGCCATGGTCAACGTGACCCATGACAGTCACGATGGGAGCACGCGGCACAAGATCCTGTTCGTCATCCTCCTCCTCGCTGACTGCGGCGCTGACCTCAGCACTGACATATTCGGTAGTAAAGCCGAACTCCTCGGCAATGAGATTGATAGTCTCGGCATCCATGCGCTGGTTGATGCTGACCATGATGCCGATGCTCATGCATGTAGCAATGATTTTTGTGACAGGCACGTTCATCATTGTTGCAAGCTCGTTGGCCGTAACGAACTCGGTCAGCTTGAGAACCTTGCTCTCTGCTGCCTCGTTTGCCAAATCCTCCTCCATGCCCTGCCGGATAGCCTCGCGCTTCTCGCGGCGATACTTGGCACCCTTGCCCATCTTGCCCGACTTGTTGGTGAGGCGAGCCAAGGTCTCGCGCACCTGCTTTGCTACTTCCTCGTCGCTCACTTCGGGCTGTACGGGCGTTTGCTTGGGATGGTTCTTCTGCTTCTTTCCCTTGCCGCCCTGCTGGCCTTGCGCTTGCGCGCCGTTGTTCTTCTTCTGTCCGTTGCTTTGTTGCTGCTGCTGATTGGCTACGGCGTTCACGTCAACACGCTCCTTGCCCACACGAAGGCGCTTCTTGCGGTCGCCGCCGCCCTGTCCTTCCTGTCCCATGCGTTCGCGCCGGCGTTCTTCGTGCGACTTCTTTTTGGGACGCGTGCTTTGGTTCAGGGTGCTTAGGTCTATCTTGCCCTTGATGGTCAGGCTGGGAGCGGCGCTCGTTGCCGACGTGAGGCGGAACACTTGATTCTCCTCCTTGCCCTCTTCGGAAGCGGCGGTTACTGCAGGTGCCGCTTCCTTTTCTTGTTTCTTTTCTTCCTTGTCCTCTTCGGGAGCCGGTGCTTCCTTCTTCTGCTTCGGTGCAGGAGCTACGGGCTTTTCCTTTTCCCGGACGGGGGAAGCTGGTGCCTCCTCCTCTTTCGGGGCAGGAGCCACGGGCTCTTGCTTCGTGGCAGGTGCGGCAGGCTTGGCGGCCTGGACGCTTTCTTCTGCGGGTTTCGGTTCTTGTTTCTTGGCCTCTGCCTTAGGTTCGGGCTTTGGCTCAGGTTTCTTGGCTGCCTCGGAGCGTCCGCCGTCCAAGTCGATGCGCCCCAATACCTTGGGTGCAGCCACCTTGGGTGCTTCTACCTTCACCTCTTCCACTACTTTTGCCTTTGGAGCCTCCTTTCGCTCCTTGACCTGGTAGATGTGCTGCTTTATAAGCTGTGTTGCTTCCTTGCGCAGTCCTTTGTCTGAACTGAACGCGCCCTGCAGCAGCGCATACTGCTCTTCGGTAATCTTATAGTTTGGATTGGCCTCAACTTCGCTGAAGCCTTTCTTCTGGAGGTATTCAACAGCCGTCTGCAGTCCGATGTTGAACTCTTTGGTTACTTTGTTTAATCTGATGCTCATGTAAGAAGGGTGAAAGGTGAAGAAGTGGGATTATTTGTTGGCTTGGAGTGGGGTTTACTCGAATTCGGCTTGGAGGATGCGGAGTACTTCGTCTACGGTTTCTTCCTCGAGGTCGGCGTTTTGCACGATCATGTCGCGCTGTGCGCCGAGTACGCCGCGTGCTGTCTCGAAGCCGAGTTTCTTGAGCTCGTCGATTATCCAGGGGTCGATGGCGTCGGTGAACTCGTCGAGCTTTACGTCGTCGTCGTCAATTTCGTTGTCCAGTTCGCGGAAGACGTCGATGGTGAAGCCTACGAGCATGCTGGCGAGCTTGACGTTGAGTCCGCTCTTGCCGATGGCGAGCGATACCTGGTCCGGGTCGAGGTATACTTCAGCCTTGTGTTCGTCTTCGTGCAGTATGACGCTGTTCACGCGTGCGGGATTGAGGGCGCGCGTTATCATGAGCTGTGTGTTGGAGGTCCATGTCACGACGTCGATGTTCTCGCCTCGCAGTTCGTGCACGATGCTGCGCAGGCGGCTGCCTTTTACGCCGACGCAGGCTCCTACGGGGTCGATGCGGTCGTCGTAGCTTTCCACTGCGATTTTTGCGCGTTCGCCGGGGATGCGTGCTATTTTGTGTATGGTGATGAGTCCGTCCTGTATTTCCGGCACTTCTGCTTCGAGCAGGCGCTGCAGGAAGAGGGGCGAGGTGCGGCTCAGCGTGATGCGGGGCTTGCCTCCGGTGTTTTCTACGCTGGCGATGACGGCGCGTGCGCTGTCGCCTTTGCGGAAGAAGTCGCCGGGTATCTGTTCCTGTCGGGGCAGGAGCAGTTCGTTGCTGTCCTCGTCCATGAGGAGTGTCTCGCGCTTCCAGGTTTGGTAGACTTCGGCACTGATGACTTCTCCGACGCGGTCTTTGTACTGGTTGTAGAGCGAGTCGTACTCCAGCTCCGTGATGCGGCCGGAGAGGGTTTGCCTCAGGGTGAGGATTGCGCGCCTCCCGAAGTCGGACATGTTGACGCGCTGGCTGACTTCTTCGCCCAGCTCATAGTCGTCTTCTATCTGCTGTGCTTCGCTCAGTGCGATTTCCTTGTTGGGGTTTTTCACTTCGTTGTCGGGGACGACGACGCGGTTGTGGTAGATTTCGAAGTCTCCTTTGTCGGGGTTGACGATGATGTCATAGTTCTCGTCGGAGCCGTAGAGCTTGGCGAGAACGCCGCGGAAGCACTCTTCGAGGACGCTCACGAGGGTGGCGCGGTCGATGTTGTTCTTTTCCTTAAAGTCGGCGAAAACCTCTATCATGTTTATCGCCTCTTTCGATTGTGTTGTCTTAGCCATTATGTTTGTTTGTTTTTAGTCGTTACCCGGTGCCCTGCTCCCTGTCGGGGGCGGCCGTGCTGTGCGGCGGGAGGCGGTTGGGGAGGCGCTACTTCACCTTGATGAGGTACTTTGTGTAGGCGACGTCCTCGAAGCGGAAGTCGGTGGGGACTTCCTTCGTGACGGGGCGCTTCCTGCCTTCTTCCTTCACTTTCTGCACGATGCCCAGCCGGAATCCTTCGTCGCCGACGCTCAGGAGCGTGCCCCTGAACTTGTGCCCGTCGTGCAGTTGTGTCTCCACTTCCTTGCCCACGTGTATCTCGTACTGGCGTCGGACGCGGAAGGGCTGTCCCAGTCCGGCGCTGCCCACTTCGAGCTCGTAGTCCTCGTCGTCGCGGCTCAGTCGCGACTCTATGTAGCGGCTCAGCTCCGCACAGTCCTCGATCCACACGCCGTCCGTATGGTCTATCTCGACGACGATGCGGTCGTCACTGCTGATGCTGATGTCGACAAGAAAATACTCTTTGCCCTCGAGCCATTCCTCTACGGCCTGCTGCACTGTGCTTTTGCTGATCATGTGTGTGTCGTTCTTTTGTTTTTTTGGTTTATAACGAAAAGTGAGGAACCTTAAGGCCCCTCACCTTCATCCTCCGCGTGCAAAATTACGCTATTTCTGCCAAACCTGCAAATAATACGGGGAAAAAATTGACTTTCATGCCGTTTTTGCGGGCGGGAAGGGGTGGAAACGCTCCTTTCGGGCCTGTCTTCCTGCCCGCCAGGGCACGCCTCCTGCCTGCTCCTCCGGCAATGACCTTGCGGAGCACCGCAAGGCGACAGACGGAGCATCGGAAGGCGGCTGACGGAGCATCGGAAGGCGGCTGATGCTACTTATTGCAGGAAGAAAATACTGCCTCTGCCGGAAGAAAATACTACCTCTGCCGGAAGTAGGCTCTACTTCGGCCGGAAGTAGACTCTACTTCAGCCGGAAGAAGACTCTACTTCAGCCTGGAAGAAGACTCTACTTCAGCCGGAAGAAGGCCCTACTTCAGCCGGAAGAAGGCACTACTTCTTTTGCACCCTCCCGGAAGCTCCGGCGAAGGCTCCGCAACAAGTCCTTTCAGGCA
>JAFLUV010000051.1 GCA_022508635.1 Prevotellaceae bacterium | reverse complement strand
ATGACGAAACCAAAAGGCTTCGCCGGGCAATGAAAGGCATGCCTCCGGGTCTACCGCGTCAGCGAGAACTTCATCGTCATGCCGAAGTCCTGGGTGATGGTGGGGTAGCTGCTGCTTGACAAGAGCGGCTCAGAGCGCTGGCGGTCATAGAAGAGGCTCATGGTAACGAGTCGGCTCAGCGTGTAGTCCACCTGGGCACTTGTCTTGATGGCCTTGCTGCCACTGGTCGCCTCGCACAGGTCAGTTTGCAGGTCTCGCTTGATGGCGTTCTGGTTACGGATGCTGAAATCGAAGCGCAGGTTCAGGTCGTGTGCAATCTTTTGCGTGCGGTTTGTGCGTGCGTTCTGGTTGCCATTGTTGTTCCCGTTCTCATTCGCAACGTTGCTGTTCCTGCCTCTTGCCTGACTGTTCTTGGCCACCAGTTCGCTCGCCTTCTTGGAACGGAAGAGGGAACTGAAGCTGAAGTCGTTGATCTTGTAGCCCCATCCTATGACGAAATCCTTCGACCCGGACTCCGTGAGCTGTGCACTGGTCATGCTCAGGTTGAGGACGCGCGTGGTCTTGTACTCCATCTTGAGCGTCATGTTGTTGTTGAAAGTGGCATTGACACCGACCAGCGGAGAGAAGGTCTCGTTGATGCTGACGGTGCTGACGTCGTAGAGACTGCTGGGAACGTAGCTGCCCGTCGTAGTGTTCTGTACGAAGCCCAGTCCGCCTGTTCCCATGCATTCCACCCACGAGCTATAGGAACTGTAGGAGCCTACGGCATAGATGCTCTTGTAGCCATGCGTCAGGGTGACGCTCTTGAAGTGGTCGCGCACCCACGGAAGGTTGCCCAGTCCCTTGTAGCTGACGTTCCAGTTGGGCAGCATCTTTGTGAGTGCAGGGAAGATGTCGAGCGAACCGCTGCCGGTATATGCATCCAGGAAGGCCGGTACCATGACGTCGGCACTGTACTTGTTCACGGTGCCGTTCTCTGGGTTGAACGTACCGCTCATGCCGGTTCCCGCAGGATAGCGCACGTCTGTGTAGCGTGCCTCCACGCGCTGCTGGTAGAGGTCAAGGTTGTCGCGGAACTTGCGGAAGGCAGAACTATAGTAGCCGTTGCCCGCAGAGCCTGCTCCGGCAAAAGCAGTGGCGATGCTGATGGTGGTCATGTTGAACGATCCGCTGTGCGTTGGCGGTGCGCCGTACATGTACTGTATGCTCTTGTTGCGGTTGTCCGTGCGGCTCATGTTGAGGTCAATCTTCAGGTCGACGAAAGGCTCCAGCGTCATCTTTACCTGCACATCCTCCGTCTCTGCCACCGTGGCAGGCGTTGCAACGCTGTCGTTGCCGAGGAGCCACCCGCGCTGCTTGGCCTTGTCCAAGTATGATTCGCTGACGAAACCGAAGGCAAAGTCAGCACCCGGCGAGAAGGCATCGTTCAGGCGCTTCTGTCCCAGCATGTCGCCTACTTCGGGCAGGAAGCCCGGTACGGACAGGTTGAAGGTGTTGCGATAGCTGACGCTGACGTTGCGTACCATCATCAGGAAACGCGCGGCAGTCTGTGCCGCACCGTACCACTTCTGTTCCGATGCCTTGGGCAGAGCCACGACATTGAGCCGCACCTTGGTCGTATCGACGGGCGTCCTGACAATGCGGATGCTGTTCTCGTCCACCTTCTTGTATTTGATACTGTATGCAAAGCCGCTGCTGTCGCGTGCGGTGACACGGATGCGCTTGGACTTCTGTCCGTGGGAGATGGTGAGGTTACTGTCAGGGTAGAGCGTTATCTCTTGTACGAATCCCTTGTTCGTGGCAGCCTTCTTTGTGCTGATGCCTGCGGCGTTGCCTTGCTTGGCAGGCGCCTTCTGTCTGGCAAGAATGCTGTCCACGGGCTCGCCCGTCTCCATTGATTCCATCTCTGCCTTCTTGCGTGCATCCCTTTCCTTTTCCTTCGTGTTCTTCTTAGCCTTGTCTTCCTTCTCTTTCTCCAGGCGTTTCTGGGTGGCACTGGTGCGGGCATTGGCAGCAGAGAAGCGCTTGTTTGCCTCACTGAGGAACGGACTGTGATTGTAAAGCTTCTCCAGATCAAGCTTGCCGTTCACGTTGATGTTGCGCTGTGTGTTGATAGTGTTGCCTAATGAAGGCCTGTTGTTGCGTTCAGCTCCGCGCTTCCATGAATATGTGGAGGAATAGGTTGCGTCGGCAGAAGTCCAGTCAAGGGCAGGAATCCTTTCCAAAGGAACCTTATAGCTCATCTGCGTGTTCTGGTTGTAGTCGAGCGGCCGTCCGAAGTTGCGCAGGCTCCATTTTACGGAGTCTTTCCACGCCTCGTAGCGATCGGGGTAGAGTTCCTTGTTGATTTGTGTATAGGGTTCTTCCACCTCAGCCCTCGTCCCACTTTGGAAAGAGAAGTGCAGTGCCTTGAAAATATCCCATTTGAGGGAGAAGTTGCGGTTCCATATCCAGTTCTGGCTGAAACTTGCTGGCAGAGAGGAGAGGTCGCTGGGATTCTCAAGGTCGCGCTCTTGCAACTCATAATAGTTGCGGTTCATGTCAGTGGAGAACGTGATGTTCTGCGGTGAGAACGAGATGTTCTGCGCTTTGATGATGTCAAGCCACTTATTCTTTCCCTTGAGGTTTTTGAATGGTTCCCATGCTTTCCAGTTTGGACTCCAAGAGTAGTTCATGCTTGCTTTCCAGTTGAGTTCACGTTCGTAGACCGTTGTCTCGCCCTCTGTGAATTGCGTAGAGCGGCTATAGCTGAAGCTGAAGTTGGCTGGGTCGTACGGCATGGGGTGCTTGCGTGTGCTGATGTTAAGTCTGACACCACTGAAGGAAAGGTTCTTACTTGTCTCCGTATGTGTGGTCAGGCTGCGTAGTGAGTCACGTTGCTGGTCGTCTGCCAACGCATCGAGAGCGTCGTTTAGAACCATATCGGTGTCGAAAGGATTGTATTTCGGAGAAATCTTCTCTCTGCTGTAGCTATAGTACATGGGGAAGGTGAGCTTTGCTTTCTCCGGAAGAAGGCGCCCTAAGTCAAAGTTCGTTGAGACGGAATAATTGAGATTGTCCTCATCCTTGCGTTGTGCTACACTCTGCTCAATACCACCGAAGCCGGAAGTTATCATCTTGGCCGCAGCATTGACTGAACCCAAATCGCTGAGTTGCACTTGCAAGTTGCCCTGTGCCGCCCAGCCGCCGTTGTTGCTGAATTCTTGCAGTCGCAGCTCGTTGGCCCATACTTCAATACTCTTTGTCTTGCCACTGTTGTTGCGCACGCCAATCATGATGGTCTTCACCTCGCCCAGCGTTGGGTTACCCATCACAGAAACACGGTTGTTGGGATTGTTCTCATCATAGTTCGAGAACAGACGATTCATGGAGGTTGCGCCAATGCTTACCTGTGCATTACGTTGTTTCTTGAGTGATGTGAAAAGCTCGAAATTGATGTCGACCATGTTCTCCGAAGGCCATACCGCCAAGCATCCCTGTGCACTATAGGTATCGTAGTAACCTTCCGGCGTAAGCTTCAGGGGCACTTCGTACTCGTAATAGTTGTTCTTGTAGTCAGAACCAAGGCGGATGAAGATGCTGCACTCGCCGTCAGTCGTGGATGTGATGTTTTCTGCCAGTGCATTGGCGTGGACATACATTTGCAGGTGCTTGTATTGTCGCATGTCGTAGTTGCAGTTCTTGTAGACAGCCTTTGCCTCGCCGCTTCCCAGATTGCGGGCTATCATGCACAGAGCCTGCTCGTTGGCTTCTACAAGCTGAGCTTGTGAGGGGTCGGTGATACGGGTGATGCCTGGAGGCAGCACATAGTTAACGGGTTGCTTGTCGTTGTTCTCTTCAATGCAGACCGTGCTAACCTCTAATGTTCCGCCGCTGGTGGAAGGAACATTACCTGTATAGAGAGGCTGCTGATAGGTGCGCCAGTCACCTTGTACCAGATCAAGCGTAGCGAGACGTAGGATAGTTTCCTCTTCGAATCCAGTCATGAAAATACGCATGAAACGGATGCTCGTGAAATCGTTAATGTTACCTTCTTTACTTTCGTATTCGTTTAGGGGCACGCGGAAAAGATACCAGGTACATTCCTCCGTGTTGCCATTGCGCAACTTGACGCTTGCTGTACGCTTATCGGCTATGTGGTTGCGTCCTACAACCATGTCTTCCGGACGGATGCTGATGTGGTACTGGTAATACTTCTCATATTCATTGAGTGTGTAATCTTGGTTGATGTCCTCCACATCGGGTGTCATCTTCCAAGCCGTCTCGTACGATTCCGGGCTGGTGTCGCTGTCTGCACTATTGCCTTGCGGCATGTTGACGCGCTTGTAGCGGTCGAGGATGGGCATACGCAGCTCGTCGAAGTCTGTGCCACGATAATAGTGGTAGTTGTCGTTGGCAGGGTCGGCATAGATGCTGTCGAACGTAGCTTGCGAGACTTTGCCCTGTATTTCCTGCAGATAGTTAGCGTAGAGGCCGAAGGCACGTTCCTCTTCGTCGTTCAGACCATTGAGTCCTACGTCCTGACGAGCTCTTGCTCCTGCTTCGTTGTTAAAAGCATAAGTCACACTACTGCTGTTAGGTACACGTCCCCAATATCCTTCAGTAAAGTACTGAGGATTTCCGTCAACAGGCATACCGCTCTCGAAGTATTTCTTGCCATCCTTGAGAATGTCCTCCGATATTTCGCCTAAATTGAAATAAAGATCGCCGCCATGATTGCCTGGAAGATTGTGTTTGTAAATGAAGGGATCCATCATCCAGAACTCAATGTACTCGATGTTCTGTGCTTCAAAGTCTGTATTGTCAATTTTACGCATCATGCCTCCCCATGTTTCCGACGGATGGAGGAGATGTCCGTTCTGGTCTACATCGGTCGAGAGATTATAGGCTCCGCGCTCTTTGGGATAGAATGCTAAGTTCAGGACGTTGAGGCTGGTGGCACTCGTGTAGCTGTTCTGTGCTTTTTGGGGATATAATTCACGTTCATAGACCTCTCGGACATAGTGGTTTGAGAGCTGGTTCAGGTCGCTCTTGATATGTCCTGGAGTGAGCGTGCTGCTGCGGCGGGTAAAAATGGGGTCAACATAATACCATGCTAACAATGCGCGGTTGTAGCCGTATGCCTTGTTTGCAGTCAGTTTACTTTCCGCGAACATGCTTGGCGTACTCGACATGCTCCAATAGGTCGGTTGCGTCAGGCTGCTCTTTATGCTGCTGCTTTCGAAATCATCCAGATAGGAGGCATCCCCCTGTACACTATGGTTCTGTCCAGCTACAAGCTGGGCAAATTCACCGTTGAAAGCAATAAGGCTTGGCTGGGTGCATTGTATGAGTGGCAGTTTGTCAATCAAGTTCGTGAGCCATTGGCTTTCCTTCTTCCAGCTGACATGGAAGCCCCAAAGAGTGTTTTTCAAAGGCTCATTGCCCATGCTTACCTTTGTGGTAAGGGGCTGTTCGCTTAGATACATCAATGTTCCGCCAACGGTAAAGTTCTTGTTGATCTCATAATCCAAGTTCAGACCGAGCATTGTCTTTCGCTGCATGCCGTAGGTGTCATTGCTTTCCACTGAGGCGCTGATGTTAGTTCCGGCATCTATGAGGCTTTGGTTTATGATGGTGACACGTCCCATGTTATAGTCGACGGTGTAATCCACGTTTTCTGTAAGCGTTGTGCCACCGGCAGTGACGATGACGGAGCCGCGTGCTATATTTGTCACACCGAGGTCAATTTCTCCGGCATTAGTGCCTTGGTATCGTCCCGTTAACAAGAACTTGTCATGTTCAGAAATCTGTTTGGCAATGGTCTTCGTACTGTCGTAAAGCTCGGGGAAGCAATACTTCTCTGCCAGGGCGGGATCGCCAATCCATTTTGCCAGATGCTCGCCAAAAGGTTCTGCTACAGGAAAGATAATACGTCCTTTACTGATGGTGTAGCCCTCTATGAAATCGAACTGCCCGTTGGGATGCTCGTTATTTTTTGCATCAAGGCGATCCAGGTTGAGTGCTCTGAGCAGGATAGTGTTCTTCAGTTTCTCTTCGGGTAAATATGTGAGATATACGCCTGTAGAATCGCTTTGATACTTGATGTCAAGGCGGAACTTGTCGCTTGTCACCTTCTGTGTGCCCAGATAGTAGACGTTCTTCATCATCAGTCGCCATGTAGGAAGTTGCGGGCTTCCCGTGGTGCCTTTCAGCAATTTGACAAAGAGAGCTTGAGAGTTATCGGTTAGGTCTGAGGCGAATTCACCTACTTGGTACGTCGTCCCCATATATGTATATTCATACGCCACCGCAAGGACATCGTCTACCTGCAACGTGCTGGACAGACTGACGTAGCCCAGTGCGTTGTTGACCGTGTATTCGCTGCTGGAGAGTTTGCGAGCGGCCTGTAGCTTCTCATAGTCAATACTTCCGACGAACTTTTGGGAGCCGTCCAGTATCGTGGTTGCCTGTGCAATATCGCGTGCTTCAGGGAAGGTGTTGATAAGCTCGTCGTACTCACTGTTTGAGCGATTGCTTGGTGCATTGATACCTGTCCTTGTCCAGTTTGGGTTAGAAATATATGTTGGTTCACCAAGATCCGCCAATGCTATGATATTTCTGTTGTCTTCGCTCTTGCCGCTCTTGTTTGTCACCCAAATTTCTACACGCTTGATATTAATACCGCTGGAGATGGTGGGGAGCGTCTCCATGTTCTTGTCGTATTGCTCGCGGAAGAAGTGTGAGAGGAAGAAGTGTCGGTTCTCCTCATAGTTTGTAGCACTGAACTCGAAGTTCGTAGTCTGTGAGCCGCCTTTGCTATTGACGCTGCTACTCGCACTTTTTTTCTGGCTGACGACAGACTGTATCTTAAGTTTACCGAATTGCATGTCTGTTCGCAGGCCGAAAAGACTGCTAACGCCTGGCACAAGACTGATGTTGCTGGGGAATGACACATTGCCAGCTTCGATAAGTTTGACTATTTCGTCCTCTTTACCATCATATTTGAGCTTGAGGTTTTGTGCATCGTAGTCGAAGGTGGCTTGTGTGTTGTAATTAAGGTTGAGGTTTACCTTGTCGCCCACCTTGCCGTTAAGGCTAAGGTTAATTTTTTCATCAAAGTCGAAGCCTACGGTTTTGCGGCGAGATGCTGCGAGGGCGGGATTGTTCACCTTCTTGGAATTGATGCCCACTTTAAGCTCTGCACTGCCTTGTGTCTTAATCTGTACGCCGCCAGGACCAAAGATTTTTTCTGCGGGTCCGAGGTCGAAGTGCATGTCAGTGAAATCGAACTTATTCTTTCCCTCAGCCTCGAATGCCTCAGCATTTTTGCTACGCCAGTACTGCTGCATGCTATTCTGGAGCGACCACTGTTTGTATTCTTCAGGTGTCATCAGCACGGGAGCGTTCAGGAAGCCGGTGGCAGTACCGAGCGTAAAGCCTGACCTGCCGGGTAGTGTGCTGCCTGAGGTCGCACCTGCCGCACCTGTCGAGGAACCTTGGTTTTGTGTGTTCTGCTGAGAACGTCCCGATGCGCCTCGGTTTTTTGTGCTTTCGTCCTGGGAGAGAGAGGTTCCGATGGAGTATGTGTCATCCTTCTCGTCGTAAATGACTTCAGTCTTCAGGTTGTCCGGCTCTTTCAGGTCGGCAGTCTTCTTGCGCAAGGACTGAGTGTTCTCCGTGCCAGTCTTACGTACAGAATAGCGAGACTTCTTTTTTTCGGTTATAGTGTCTGCAGGAGCAACCTGTGTGGAATGCTCCGTCAGGGTAGTATGGCTCATCGTGGCAAGCATGTTGATGCTTGCCAGAACAACCAGAGCAAATATAAGTTTTCGCGCGCTCATGTCTATGTTTTAACGTAAAAGGTACATTATTTATTATATAAAACATAGCTTTTTTATGCTTATGTCAATCTTTTTCGTTTGAGCAGGTCGTGGATGTCACTTTTTTTATAACTTTGCATAACTAATCAAACGTGACAAATATGATAGAATATTTGAAAGGAACCCTTGCCGACCTGACACCTGCGCTTGCCGTAGTGGAGTGTCACGGGGTAGGGTATGGCGTAAACATCTCCCTAAATACTTTTTCCGCCATACAAGGTAAGCAGGAGGTTAAGTTGTGGATTACCGAATCCATCCGTGAAGATGCCTATCAGCTCTGGGGGTTTAGCACCCGTGTCGAGCGTGAGCTCTTTTTGTTGTTGAATAGTGTGAGCGGCATCGGTGCCGGAACAAGCCGTGTGATACTCTCTTCTATGACGGTTTCAGAGTTGGCTGGAGCCATTAGCGAAGGTAACGACAAGATGCTGAAGTCTGTAAAGGGTATCGGCCCGAAAGCCGCACAGCGTATCATCGTGGATCTGCGTGACAAAATAGGAGCTTTGGGCATTGAGGCAGCGTCACCTGCATCGGCATCTGCACCTGCTCTCAACAAGGAGGTGATGGACGAGGCGGTAGCTGCTCTTACCATGCTCGGATTCAGTCCTGCACCTGCCCACAAGGCAGTGCAGCATATTCTTGCCGAGGAGCATTCGGCTACCGTGGAGCGTGTCATCAAGTTGGCACTGAAGATGTTGTAAGCAGTTCTTCAAGGCTGAATCTCTGCCGATGTACAATGCGCAAAGGTTGCTTCTGATCCTGTGTCTTCTGAGCGTGTTCACCCAGAAGACGAGGTCTTTTTCCCAACCTCCCTCTTCTTCTGGTGTCGTTGTGCAGTCCGGGCAGATGCGTTTCGTGGTGTACGGGCATCGAATGTTAGGGATTCAGACCATCTTTCCTTCTATAAGCCAGCAGAAGGATAACAACCCTCAGAAGCAGCCCTATTTGAAGGAAAAAGATGTCCGTTACTGGCATGAAGGCGGCTACCTCTATATTGAGACTGACAGCTTGCAGGTGCGTTATTTGGAAGGTTCACGACCCGACCCCTCACAGATGACGGACAGTCTCCTGCGCATTACCTTTTTTCTCGGCTCCCGACAGGTGGTATGGTATCCGGGCAAACCTGATGCTCTTAACTTACGAGGTGCACTACCTACGTTGCAAGGGCTCTCTGGCGATGATCTTGCTGAAAAGCTTCCTTCGGGGCTCCTGTCTCGTGCAGGGTGGAGCCTTGTTGATCATTCTTCAGGCGGACAGATTGATTGGTTTTTGCTTGCCTACGGACATGACTATAAATCCGCTCTTTCCGACTGGCACAGGTTGTTTCCTTCTTCTGCGGGCATGTCTCTCCCGTCCCGTCAGGTGCTGGGCTATTGGTTGCGTCATGACAGCTTGTTAACTGTTGGTCAACGTGATACGCTTTTGATGGAACTGCATGAGTCTGACATCCCTTTTTCCATACTTGCTACGGATAGTTTGTTGTTTGCTCATGAGGCAGATACATTGCGCCTATTGACTTCTGCCGTTCTTGATAGCATACCCTTTGTCTCTTTCTCTGGCGATGTGTGGACACGTTGGAGCACACTTGCCTGGCTCGTACACTACAATGCTATCTCTGCAAACAGCGGGTTTTCTACGCAGGTTCATGCCATAGGCGGCAGCCTTCAGATAGACAAGGACGATTCTGAACTACAAGTGCGTTGGATGCAGGCCTCTGTCTTTATGCCCATCTTTCTCAGCATCCTCACGCCTTCGCCTGACATAAAGCGGCTTCCCCGGCTCTTTGCTGAAAGCAGTTCGGATGTTGCCGATGCTTTCCTCCAGGCTATCCGATTGCGCTATGACCTCATCCCGTATTTGCAAAGGTCATGGAAGGATGCCGTAATGAAGGGTATAAACATCTGTCGTCCACTATATTACGAATGGCCTGAACAGAACGATGCCTATCGCTATGAAGACGAATTCCTTTGCGGTGATTCATTGCTTGTCTGCCCTGTGCTTGCGCCAGCGGGTGCAGACGGACGAACGTTGCGCGCTATCTGGTTGCCTCCCGGTCGCTGGTGGGATGTTTGCCGCAAATGCTATCGTCAAGGCCCGCGCATCTTCTCTGACTCCTATCTGCTTGGCGAGATTCCCTATTTCAGAAGAGAGGACTAAGCTTTCCATAGCATCCAATTGTACTTACTCGTTGTATTCGCAACCAGGTTGGAAATGCAGAAGTCTCAAAACTGTTGCTGAAATAATACTTCAGACGGCATAAATAGAATACTTGTTAAATAATTTGGTACTTCGCATGCTTCTTTGTACCTTTGCACGCAAAATAAATAATTACTAAGGTGTAAGAAACAATGAAGATATCATACAAATGGCTTAAGGAGTACGTTGATACCACGCTTAGTGCCCAAGAGATAGCCGTAGCGCTGACCAGCGTAGGCCTTGAAGTGGACAGCGTGGAGGAAGTCCAAACCATCAAGGGCGGTCTTGAAGGGCTGTGGGTAGCCGAGGTGCTGACCTGCGAACCGCATCCTAACAGCGATCACATGCATGTCTGTACCGTCAATGTGGGGCAGGAGGGCGAGCCGCTTCAAATCGTCTGCGGTGCCCCCAACGTGGCGGCTGGGCAGAAAGTGATAGCAGCCGTTGTCGGCACCAAGCTCTACGACGGCGATGAGTGCTTCACCATCAAGCGTAGCAAACTACGCGGCATAGAGAGTTGCGGCATGCTTTGTGCTGAAGACGAGATAGGCATCGGTACGGACCATAACGGCATCATTGTCCTTCCGCAGGATGCTGTGGTCGGTACGCCTGCTGCCGAGTATTTCCATGTGGAGAGCGACTGGCTCATGGAGGTAGACATTACGCCGAATCGTGCTGATGCTTGTAGTCATTACGGCGTGGCTCGTGATCTGTATGCGTGGCTTGTCCAAAACGGACACAAGACAAGCCTGCACCGTCCTGATTGCGACGACTTCCGCGTTGATGACGAGTCGCTGCCCGTCAGTGTCACCATTGTAGACCCGGATCTTTGTCCCCGCTATGTTGCCGTCACGCTGACAGGATGCCAGGTGAAGGAGAGTCCCGAGTGGCTGCAAAACAAGCTGCGCACCATTGGCCTGCGTCCCATCAATAATATCGTGGATATTACCAATTACATCATGATGGCCTATGGCCAGCCCTTGCATTGCTTCGATGCGGACATGGTGGAGGGTCGTCAGGTCGTTGTCAAGACTCTGCCCGAGGGGACGCCTTTTGTGACGCTCGACGGTGTGGAGCATAAGCTTTCCAGCCAGGATCTTGCCATCTGCAATGTCCGGGAGCCGATGTGCATTGCCGGCGTGTTCGGCGGAAAGGGAAGCGGCACGTATGATACGACGGTTAATGTCCTGCTCGAGAGTGCCTACTTTAATCCCACCAGTATCCGCAAGAGTGCGCGCCGCCATGGGCTGAGCACTGATGCAAGCTTCCGTTTCGAGCGTGGCATCGACCCTCACGGACAGGTCTACGCCTTGAAGCAGGCTGCAATCCTTGCCAGGGAGCTGGCCGGTGCCAAGGTCAGCATGCAGATTGTCGACGTGCAGGCCAAGCAGATGCCCGACTTCAAGGTATCGCTCAGCTACGACTATGTGGACGGCCTTATCGGTAAGCATATTCCTGCCGAGACCATAAAAAGCATCGTCACCAGCCTGGAGATGACCATTGACGGCGAGACGAGCGAGGGACTGGAGCTTACGGTTCCTGCCTACCGTGTGGACGTGCAGCGTCCGTGCGATGTCGTGGAAGACATCCTGCGCATCTATGGATATAATAATGTGGAGATACCCGCGACACTCAAGAACAGCCTTACCGTCAAGACGATTCATGACCTGAGCCATAAGTTGCAGAACATGATTGGCGAGCAGCTGGTGGGCGGCGGTTTCCGCGAGATACTTAACAACAGCCTGCAACGGGGTGCATACTATGACGGGTTGGACTCCTACAAGAGCGAAGAGCTGGTCAGGCTCCTCAATCCCCTCAGCCAGGATCTTAACGTCCTGCGCCAGACATTGCTTTTTGGCGGATTGGAGAGCATTGCCCGCAATACGAGCTACCGCAATGCCGACCTCCGTTTCTTCGAGTTCGGCAACTGCTATCGTTTCCAGGCCGACCGCCGTTGTCCCGATATCGTTCCCGGCGTGAGCAGCAGCCGTGACCCTGAGGTCATAAAACACGTGCTTGATGCCTATAGCGAGGACTATCACCTTGGGTTGTGGCTCACCGGCAAGCGCGTGCGCGGCAGCTGGGCGCATCCCGACGAGGACACCTCTTTTGCTCAGCTTAAGGCGGACGTCATGAACGTACTGACGCGCTTGGGAGTTCCTTCCGGTGCGCTCGTCTTCAGTCAGGGCAAGAATGATATCTACGGCACGAGCCTGTGCGTCCAGAACCGGGGAGGCAAGGTGCTTGCGGAGATGGGCGTGGTTAGTGCCAGGATTACGAAGGCTTTCGACATTGACGCACCTGTATACTTTGCCGACATACGCTGGAACCAGCTGATGCGCATCGTCAAGAGCCAGAATGTCACGTACAGGGAGATAAGCAAGTTCCCCGCGGTAAGTCGCGACCTTGCCCTCCTGATGGACAGGAGCGTCCCCTTTGCCGAGGTGGAGCGTATTGCCTGCCAGACGGAGCGGAAGCTGCTTAAGGCTGTCAGGCTCTTCGATGTCTACGAGGGCAAGAACCTGCCGGAGGGCAAGAAATCGTATGCCGTGAACTTCATCCTGCAAGACGAGACGAAGACGCTTGACGACAAGGCCATTGATGCCGCCATGCAGAAGCTTATCAGGAACCTGACGGAGCAGCTGGGCGCAGAACTGAGATAGGACAGAAAAACTTACTACGAAAAAACATAACGAAAAAAAGTAAACTATGGGAAGAGCATTTGAATACCGTAAAGCAGCGAAAATGAAGAGATGGGGCCACATGGCTAAGACGTTTACCCGGCTTGGCAAGCAGATTGCCATTGCCGTGAAGGCCGCCGGTCCCGAACCTGAGAACAATCCCGCATTGCGTAGTGTCATTGCTGTCTGCAAGCGCGAGAACATGCCGAAGGACAACATCGAGCGTGCCATCAAGAACGCTATG
>JAFLUV010000050.1:8338-13084 GCA_022508635.1 Prevotellaceae bacterium | reverse complement strand
GAGCGAGTCGCTGGGCAAGTGGATATGGGTCGACCCCTCGTTTGCCGCCTTCGTCTCCGACGAGAACGGCCTCCTGCTCCACCCCGGCGAGGTGCGCTACCGCCTGCAGCACGACCTGCCGCTCGTCCTGAACGAGGACGCGAACTGGAACCACGAGGTCAAGCAGACCAAGGAGTACTACCTCGAGGACTACATGGCCAAGAACCTCTACATCATCCGGTGCAACACGTGGAACCAGTATCAGCCCGAAGGCCGTGCCCAACACGAACAGGGCAAGCGCCTCACGCTCCTCCCGCAAGGCGTCCGCTATCCCGGCACGGACTTCTCGACGAGCGACGAGGCCTGGTTCTGGCAGGCTCCCTGACGGAGCAACGGCATCAACGGCCGCAACCCTCACCGCACACGCAGCAAGCCCCCAATACCTTCGGGCTGACTTTTCGCCACCTTCGGGCTGATTGACTGCCAACTTCGGGCTGATTGCCTGACAACATAGCACTCTGCCGCCTCACACGTCTGGGAATCCGACGGGCGAGGCGGCCGGCTATACATTATAATATTATAGGGAATGGAGGCGAGGACAACCCCGCCGCAACACTACTCCAGCTCGCTCAGCTCGAGCCAGCGCATCGACTTCTCGTCCAGAAGACCGTTCACCACCGGCAGCCGCTTGCTCAGGTCAATAATCTCCTGAGTGGAAAGGCTCCCGCTGCTGAGCGCAGCCTCAATCTCCGACTTCTCCCGCTCCAGGGCCTCGACCTCCTTCTCCAGAGCCTGGAACTCCAGCCGCTCGCGGAACGTCATGCGGGGCCTGCGCTCAGCCTGGTCCGCACGCACCCGCTGGCTCCCACGGGCACTCCGCCCGCCCGAACCGGCCTTCACGGGAGCCGGCTCCAGACGCTCCCACTCGCGCAGCTGCGTGTAGTTGCCCGGAAAGTCCTTCACCTCGCCGTCGCCCCCGAAGACAAAAAGGTGGTCCACCACCTTGTCCATGAAGTAGCGGTCGTGGCTGACGATGATGATGCAGCCGCGGAAGTCCTGCAAGTACTGCTCCAGCACCTGCAGCGAGCTGATGTCCAGGTCGTTCGTCGGCTCGTCCAGCACCAGGAAGTTCGGGCTCTGCATCAGCACGGTGCACAGGTAGAGCCGCCTCCGCTCGCCTCCCGACAGCTTGCAGATATAGTTCTGCTGCTGCCGGGGCGAGAACATGAAGTGCTGCAGGAACTGCATCGCCGAGAGCCGCCTCCCGCCGCCCAAGTCAACATACTCGGCAATCCTGCGCACGGCATCGATGACCTTCATCTGCTCGTCGAACTGCATCCCCTCCTGGCTGTAGTAGCCGAAGCGCACGGTCTCGCCAATGACAAAACGGCCGCTGTCAGGCTTCACCAGCCCCAGCAGCATCTTGACGAACGTACTCTTGCCCGTACCGTTCGCCCCCACGATACCCAGCTTCTCGTAGCGCGAGAAGTTATAGTAGAAATCCTTGAGAATCACGCGGTCGCCGTACCGCTTGCTCACGTACTCCGCCTCGAAGATCTTGCTGCCGATGTAGGAAGTCTTCGTCTGCAACCTCACCTGCTCCTCCTCCAGCCGACGGTGCGCCCGCTTCTCCAGCTCGTAGAAAGCCTCCTCGCGATAGCGCGCCTTGTGCCCCCGCGCCTGAGGCATGCGCCGCATCCACTCGATCTCCGTGCGGTAAAGGTTCGTCGCCCGCGCCACCTCCGCCCGGGCCGCCTCCATCCGCCCCGCACGCTGCTCCAGGAAATAAGCGTAGTTACCATGGTAGGCGTAGACCGTCTCGTCGTCAATCTCGAGGATGACGGAGCAGACACGATCCAGGAAATAGCGGTCGTGCGTCACCATCAGCAGCGTCATGCCCGAGCGGGAAAGGTAGCTCTCAAGCCACTCTATCATCTGCAAGTCCAAGTGGTTCGTCGGCTCGTCCAGGACGAGCAGGTCAGGCTCCATGATGAGCGTATTGGCCAGCGCCACACGCTTGAGCTGCCCGCCCGAGAGCTTGGAGAGCGGCTTGTCGAACTCCGTGATGAAGAGCTGCGAGAGAATCGTCTTCGCCCTCGTCTCGTAGTCCCACGCCTTCAGCACTTCCATACGGTCCAGAATCCGCTGCAAGTCCTCCTCCTGGCTGCCCGAAGCCATGCACGTCTCGTACTCGCGTATCAGGTTCGTCGTCTCGTTCCCGTGCCAGAAACAAGCCTCGATGACCGTAAGTTCGGGAGGATAGCTGGGCGTCTGCTCCAGATAGCCGATGCGCAGGTCGTTGCGGAAGACAACCTGCCCCTCGTCGGCCTGGTCCCTGCCGCAAAGGATGTTGAGCAGCGTACTCTTGCCCGTACCGTTCCTGGCTATCAGACCCACCTTCTGCCCCTCTCCGATGCTGAAGCAGAGGTTTGAGAAAAGCGTCTTGTCCCCTACCCTTCGCGTCAGATTCTGCACCTGCAAATATGAATTCATGCTGTTTTTTGTGCAAAAGTAGGCAAAAACAGCATAAATAGCAACTTTTCAAACCCCATAATTTGCATATCTTGCAAAGAAGCCATATCTTTGCAGCATAAAAATCTGAGATAACGCCATCGGTGTTCTTCGGCCTGCCCAGCGCAGACGTTACTTTCCGATGAAACGAGATTTCCCCTTACATATTATATTATATACCTAAACACGCACTACCCCTTTTTATGCACAAAAGCGAATTAGAAGGAATGACTCTGGCAGAGCTTACCGCGCTTGCCAGAGAAATCGGAGCAGAACTCAGCGACAACCACACAACACTTATCTACAACATACTGGATGCCCAGTCCCTCCAGGCACCGGTGGAACAGAAGCCCAAGAAGCGCGGGCGCAAGTCGAAGGCAGAGAAGCTGGCTCTTGAGCAAGAGCAGAGGGAAGCCGGTCTCGCCTCCGGACAGCCTGAGCAATCACAGCCTGAGCAGTCACTACTTGAGCAGTACCAGCCTGAGGCCGAGGATACAGCAGCATTGGCAAGTCAAGGCGAAGCAACCGACGAGGCTGAGGCTGAGGTAAAGATACCCAAGAAGCGCGGACGCAAGTCGAAAGCAGAGAAAGCCGCCATGGAGCTGGCTGCCCTGGAAAAGTCTGCCGAAGAAGAGCCGGGCGAAGAAGAAACAGACAAAGAAGAGACAAACGAAGAGGAGACGGACAAAGAGATGCCGGAGACGACTGCCCGGGAAGAGATGCCCGAAGAGAATGCAGAGCCTGAGGCCGCTCCCGAAAGGAAGCGCCGCAAGCGCATCGGAGAGGAAAGGGCAGAGATGGAGCGGGAGCAGAGGGAAGGCGCTTCCAATACATCCGGACAGGAACAGGCACGGACGGAAACCGCCAATGCCGGACAGGGAGGCGATGAGGACTTCATCATCCTTCAGGACATCCCGACGGTCGAAGAGCAGGTTCGCGACTACATGAGTGCCACGCAGGGAGCTGCCGTCAACAAGAGCGTTCAGGAGGACAGTCCCGCAGAGGACTTCGGGACGGCTGCTACGCCCAAACAGGAGACAAGGCAAAAGCGCCCGGCAGCAGAAGAGCCAAGGTACAGCTTCGGCAACAGCATCCGCGGAGAGGGTGTACTCGAGGTCATGCCCGAAGGGTTCGGCTTCCTGCGCAGCAGCGACTACAACTACCTGAGCAGCCCCGACGACATCTTCGTCCCGCAGCAAATGGTCAAGCAGTACGGCCTGAAGACGGGCGACGTGGTGGAAGGCCCTGTCCGCCCTCCCATGCGCGGAGAGAAATTCTTCCCGCTGATTCGCGTGGAGCACGTCAACGGCTGCAACCCCGATACGGTGCGCGACCGCAGTCCCTTCGAGAACCTCACGCCCCTCTTCCCCGACGAGAAATTCCATCTCTGCTCCGGCAGGGGCGACTCTCTCTCGGCTCGCGTGGTGGATCTCTTTGCACCCATCGGCAAGGGACAGCGTGCACTCATCGTGGCCCAGCCAAAGACGGGCAAGACGCTGCTGATGAAGGACATTGCCAATGCCATTGCCGCGAACCATCCCGAGGCCTACCTCATGATGCTGCTCATCGACGAACGTCCGGAGGAGGTGACGGACATGGCTCGCACCGTGAAGGCGGAGGTCATTGCCAGCACCTTCGACGAGCCTGCCGAGCGCCACGTGAAGATAGCCGGCATCGTACTGGAGAAGGCCAAGCGCATGGTAGAGTGCGGGCACGATGTCGTCATCTTCCTCGACTCCATCACCCGCCTGGCGCGTGCCTACAACACTGTTTCGCCGGCAAGCGGCAAGGTGCTCAGCGGCGGTGTGGATGCCAATGCCCTGCACAAGCCCAAGCGCTTCTTCGGTGCGGCGCGCAACATTGAGAACGGCGGCAGCCTGACCATCATCGCAACGGCTCTCATCGACACCGGCAGCAAGATGGACGAGGTCATCTTCGAGGAATTCAAGGGTACAGGAAACATGGAGTTGCAGCTCGACCGGATGCTTGCCAACAAGCGCATATTCCCGGCCGTCAACATTGTGGCCAGCAGTACGCGCCGCGACGAGCTGCTGCAGGACAAGATGACTCTGGATCGCATGTGGATACTGCGCAAGTTCCTCTCCGACATGACGTCCCTCGAGGCGATGAACGAAGTCAAGTCGCGCCTGGAGAACACCAAGAACAACGAGGAATTCCTGCTTAGCATGAATTCATAGGGAGACACTTCCGGCAGGGGGAGGCCTGCCGAGAGGAGGCGACGCTATTACGACGGCG
>JAFLUV010000050.1:0-8238 GCA_022508635.1 Prevotellaceae bacterium | reverse complement strand
GCGGACAGCAGGCGACACTTCCTGCATCGCACCGCCCTCCGTCGCCCTGCTTTCCGTCCCCTTACAGAAGACGCAGCCCGACAAATGTGCGGGCAAACCACTTGTTTTGATTGAAGACGACGGTCCTGTCGTCGAAAAGGGAGTTGCTCATGACGATCGTGGCACCGAGGAACCAGCGCGACGAGATGTTGTAGTTGACGGCAGCCCGCTCGTTGAACAGCATGTTGAAGCGCATGGGGCCCGCATTCCTGCTGTCCTCGTCAATGGTCAGCCTGTTACGGTTATAGACAACGAACGTGGGAAGTACGGAGAGATGGAACAGCCACCTCCTGCCGAGAACGAGGTTGTAGCCATAGCCGCCGCCCATCCCCAAGTGCGCAGCCTTGATGACAACCTCCGGTATTTCGGGATTGCGGAGCTTCAGCTTCCCGGTCGTCCGTATAGTCCCGCCCTGATAGCTCACCCCAGCCAGCCAGGAGCCGGCCGAACGGCGCTGGACGTACGACTGGTTGAAGGCGGCAGAAAAGGAGAAGTGACGGTGATTGAAGCTGTAGAAGCCCGCAACGTTCAGGACTTTCATCGTGGCATCGCCGTGCTCTATCCTGCTCGTGCTGCCATCCCTCTCAATCTTTCCCGACATCGAGGATGCCCGCAGATAGCTCGCATCAAGACTCAGGCGGCTGCCATAGTAATTGAAATTCAGCTCATCATCCTTGTAGGAGCCCCCCAGCTTGGCAGGATTGATGGAATAGGAGACCGAAAGTCCGCGATAGGCCGCCCCGACGGAAATAGTCGTCTTGTAGTTCGTCCTAAGGCTGGCCTTCGTCTCGATGCCGTCAGCCGTCCGCCTCGCATGTATGCTCTGTCCCGTCTGGTTGGCCTTGAGCTTCAGCGTTAAAGCCCCACCAGGCCGGATCACATAGTTCGTATCATAGGATGTATGGTAATAGCGCTCCGCCAGTATGTCGTCGACCTTCGTCCACATCTTCCGCAAACGCCCCTGGGCATAGAGCATCCCCCCGCCCCCTTTCAGGGAAAGAAGAACGGGGAGAAAAAGCAAAAAAAGAAATCGAATCCTTGAATTGAACATCCCTTAATGATACCAACCATAGACTATCGGCAGAAGTCCTGCCCCAAGTCGGCCGAAGAGAATGTCATTGCCATGAATGCCTGCCAGCTAGAAATAGTACAGGTGCTTGCCAGCCGCAAGGGTATTGAGCATAAGCATGCAGATAGTCATGGGACCCACGCCGCCGGGGACAGGCGTAATATAGGAGCAAAGCGGTGCCACGTTCTCAAAGTCAACGTCTCCCGAAAGACGGAAGCCGCTCTTGCGCGAGGCATCGGGCACACGGGTCGTACCGACATCAATGACCACGGCACCGGGCTTCACCATGTCGGCCTTGAGGAAACCGGGCTGACCGATAGCCGCAATGATGATGTCTGCCTGCCGGCACTCCTCCTTCAGCGTAGCCGAACGGCTGTGGCAGACAGTCACCGTGCTGTCGCCATACTGCTTCTGCATCATGAGCTGAGCCATCGGCTTGCCCACGATATTGCTGCGGCCGAGGATGACGCACTTCCTGCCGCTCGTCGGAATGTCATAGCGGCGAAGCAGCTCCAGTATGCCCTTCGGCGTAGCACTGACATAGCAAGGCAGGCCGATGGCCATGCGCCCGACATTGACAGGGTGAAAACCATCCACATCCTTGCGGTAGTCAATGGCCTCAATGACCTTCTGCTCGCTAATGTGCCGAGGCAGGGGAAGCTGCACGATGAAGCCATCGACGGACTCGTCGGCGTTGAGCCTCTCCACCTCTGCAAGCAGCCGTTCCTCAGTAATGTCGTCCTCGAAACAAAGCAACGTGCTCTGGAAGCCACAGGCCTCGCAGGCAAGCACCTTGTTCCGGACGTAGGTTTCGCTACCGCCGTCATGGCCTACCAATATAGCAGCCAGGTGCGGACGCTTGCCGCCACGAGCCACAATCTCTTCCACTTCTTTCTTTATCTCTGCCTTTATGGTGGCAGCCGTCTGTTTACCGTCTATCAATTGCATCTTGCCTTTTCTTGCTTAATCAATTCTTCGTTTATTCTCCATACCTTCCTGATGTTCAGACAGACAAACGCCTAAATTCCGATTGCCGCCCGATACCCTCCCGGAAGAAAAGCGGGAGAGGCTGCTACATTCCCGGCATACGTCCCTTCATCATGCCTGCCAGCTGCTGCATCCTGCTCTTGTCCGTAATAAGCTTCATCATCTTGCGTGTCTGGTCGAACTGCTTTATCAGGCGGTTCACCTCCTGGATGTTCGTACCCGAACCTTTGGCGATACGCATTCTGCGACTGCTGTTGAGGCATTCGGGATGCGTTCTTTCCTTCGGTGTCATACTGAGGATGATGGCCTCAATGTTCTTGAAGGCATCGTCGTCGATGTCCATATCCTTGATGCTCTTGCCCACGCCAGGTATCATGCTGGCCAAGTCCTTCAGGCTGCCCATCTTCTTTATCTGCTGTATCTGGCTGTAGAAGTCATTGAAGTCGAACTGGTTCTTCTGTATCTTCTTCTCCAGGCGACGGGCTTCCTCCTCATCGTACTGTGCCTGTGCCCTTTCCACGAGCGAAACGATATCGCCCATGCCCAGAATACGGTCGGCCATGCGGTCAGGGTGGAAAGGATCCAGGGCATCCATCTTCTCGCCCGTACCGACAAACATGATGGGCTTGTTGACGACGCTACGGATGCTCAAGGCGGCACCGCCGCGAGTATCGCCGTCAAGCTTGGTGAGGATAACGCCCGTATAGTCAAGGCGGTCGTTGAACTCCTTTGCCGTATTGACTGCATCCTGACCCGTCATGGCATCGACGACAAAGAGTATTTCGTCGGGAGTCACGGCATCGCGGATGTCCTGTATCTGCTGCATCAGTTCTTCGTCAATACTCTGTCGTCCCGCAGTATCGACGATAAGCACGTCATGCCCTTTGGCCTTGGCGTGCTGTATGGCATTGCGGGCTACGAGCACCGGGTCGGTGGCGCCCTCCTCTATGTAGACAGGCACACCTACCTGCTCGCCCAGGACGCGAAGCTGCTCCATTGCAGCAGGGCGGAAGGTGTCACAGGCTGCCAGCAAAGGATTCCTGTGCTGCTGCTCACGCAACAGCCTGGCAAGCTTTCCGCTCATGGTCGTCTTACCGGCACCGTTCAATCCTGCCATCAGGATGACGGCAGGATGTCCCTTCAGGTTCATGCTAACCGTCTCTCCGCCCATCAGCTCGGCCAGCTCGTCATGCACGATCTTCACCATCAGTTGCTGGGGCTTGATGGCGTTCAGGACGTTCTGTCCCAGTGCCTTCTGCTTGACGGTATCGGTGAATGACTTTGCAACCTTGTAGTTGACATCGGCATCAAGCAAGGCACGCCGCACATCCTTCAAGGTTTCTGCGACGTTTATCTCGGTGATTTTGCCCTCACCCTTCAGTATCTTGAACGACCTTTCAAGGCGTTCGCTCAGGTTTTCAAACATATATACATTTATTTTATAATTCGAGGTTCGACTCTACTATCGGCATGACGACTCTGCCCAGCACATCGCTGTTGAGGAAGTGCTCGCCTTCGAAGAGCTGCATCTGTTCCCTGCCATAATGCTTCAGGAAGTCTTGCTGGCAGTTCACTATCTTGTCCTGCATGCCAAAAAGCCCCCAGACGATTCTTTTCTCTGCTGCATCAATGCCGCGGAAGCTCTCCTTCTCCACCGTCTGGAACTCCTTTATCATCTGTTTGTCTATCTTGAAGTCCACCTGCCCGTCCTGACGCTTGTTGCGGAACTCGTGCCTCCCCAGGCCCCTGAAGGTTAGCAGGCGAGCCATGTGAAACGAGGGATTGACCAGTATCCGGCGTATGCCTTTAAGCTGTTCGCTATACAGCGCTCCCATGCTGACGGAAACAATGAAATCAGGCTTTTCCCTCTCTACGAACGCCTTAAGAAACGACATTGCCTCAAGCGGACTTGCTGGCAAGTCGGGGCTCAGCACTTGCACGCCTTTCGGATAAAGATGGTTGCGCATCTGCAAGGCAGAGCCATTGCAGCCCGACGAGGCGAAACCGTGTACATATAGCACCTTCTTGATTGACATTTACTTGCGCTTTTGCGTTGCAAAGGTACGAATAAGCACGCGATTTTCCAAATATATTCGGTTTTACTTTCATCGCTCCTCTGATTCAGGCACCCGTCAGCCGCCAGAAAGCTATTTCCTTCAGAATCATCTATATTTTAGTGCCTTATAAAGCATGACGCAACGATTGACTGTGTGCCGGACGGAGCCGCAGACGGACTGATTCCGTCCGCCCGACGGCCTATTTCCCTCCTTACCCTTCCTGCAAATGGCATGATGTCTCCCCTGTTCATCCCGTTGAAACTCTTAGTTTGCCATCTATCTTACCTATAGGGAACATCACATCTTGCCTATAGGGAAGATTGTATCTTTCCTATAGGGGACATTGCATCTTTCCTATAGGGAAGATTACGGCTAAAGCTACTTAATACGACACCTGATGCACAAGTTCTCACACTGGGAAGCCAATATAAACGCGCAGGAAACTAAAGGAAGCGGCGAAAAACATCACCACTTCCCGGTCCCTTTAGCCTCATACGCTTGTGACCCCTGAAGGCATCTTGCCCCAGGGGTCACAACCAAGATGGCACACACCCATGCACGGGTGTGGGTTTGCCTACGCCATAAAGTCTTACTTCAGCGTGATAGTCAGAACCTTATCCTCCTCGGTAATAGCCAGCTTGTCCTCACGCAACAGCCAGCCGAGGGCGAGATACAGGTCCTTGTCGCACTTAATCTTCGCAGCCTTCTTCAGGTCTTTAGCGTTCTGTGCACCTTTCTCATTGAGGACTGTCCATACAGCACCTGCAAGTGTTCCTACTGTTTCATTCATAGTCTTTAACATGTTTAATTATACATCCACTTATCAAACTCGGTGCAAAGGTATGGCAATATGCGCGAACAAACAAAACTTTCAGAGCATTATATACATTCCACAGGCACATTTTTTGATTTTTATCAAAGCTTTTGCAGCTAAAACCAAAAAAATATGTACCTTTGTGCGAAATTTAACCAAACAGAGTTTGATGGATAACATTTTCATGCAGCAGAACAAGATACAGCTTGTCGTATTCCTGAGCATATTGACCATAGCAGGCGCATGCCGGCGTGAGACGAAGGAAGAACAGATCAGGCGCATCTTCGCGGAATTCACACAGCAGGAATGTCCCAAGTTCGTAGACCCTTTTACATGTCTGGACAGCGTCGGCTACGACATCGAAGGAAATACCCTCAGCTATCACTACACGGTAAGGGACACGCTCGACGACGAGTCCATATACACAGAAGAGCTGATAGAGTTCTTCTATGACAATACCCTGAAAGAGCTGAAGAACAGCATCCCGATGAAGAACTACAAAGAGATGGGCATCACCTTCCATTACGACTACCACAGCCTCAGCACAGGCAAGATGCTAATGGAGCTGACCTATACGTCGGAGGATTACGCCAACACCTACACGGGAGCAGCAAGACATACAGACAAAGACTGAAAACCAAAGACTAAACAATTAGAAAAAGAAGAAGAAGATGAAAGCAAAGTATCACAAGATTTCCTGCCTCGCGCTACTCCTGTTTCTTTCCGCTTCCATTCATGCCAATGAGAAAGAGAACGAAACAGACACGCTCAAAGTCCGCGACATGGACGAAGTCGTAGTAGTCAGCACACCCAAGGAGCACACCCTGTTGCGCAACCAGCCCCTCTCCTCCACGTCTCTCGGAGCCGAGCAGATAGAACACAGACACATAGACAATATCAAGGGGCTGTCAGCCCACATCCCGGGACTCTTTATCCCAACCTATGGCAGCCGCCTGACCACAGGCATCTACCTGCGCGGCGTAGGCAGCCGCATCGGCACCCCAGCCGTAGGCATGTACGTAGACGACATCCCATTGGCAAGCATGAGCAGCATGGACATGGACCTGAGCGATGCCGACCGAATCGACGTACTGCGCGGCCCGCAAGGAACACTCTACGGGCGCAACACAATGGGCGGACTGATTCGTGTCTATACCAAAAACCCCATGAACTATCAGGGCACTGACCTTATGCTCGGAGCTGCCACATATAATAATTATCGCGCGCGCGCAACCCACTACCACCGTCCGACGGACAACTTTGCCTTCAGCGCCGGAGTAAGCTACGAGCACCTGGGCGGCTTCTACAAGAACTATGCGCAGGAAAACCGTCGCGTGGACAGGGGAGACGACATCGCAGCGCACTGGCGAGGCATCTATCGCCCCAGCGAGCGCGTCAACCTCGACCTCTCTGCACGTTACCAATGGACTCGCCAGGGAGCCTACCCCTATGCAGAAAAGGAGGGAATAGACGCTGGCCGCGTAGCGTATGACAGCGAAGGCAGCTATTTGCGCCATCAACTCAACGCAGGACTCAAGGCAGAGCACAACTTCGACCGCATTGCAATGAGCAGCATCACGGGTTTTCAGCTTCTGAAGGATGACATGCACATGGATCAGGACTATTCGCGGGAAAACATCTTCGCCCTACAGCAAAAGCAGAACAGCAAAGTGCTGAGCGAGGAGATAGCAATCAAATCGAAAGACAACAGCCGTTGGCAATGGACAAGCGGCGTCAACTTCCAATACCAATGGCTCTGCACAGACGCACCCGTCACATTCTACCGGGGAGGCGTTGACTGGCTCTCGCAAATCATCAACCGTAACCTGCCCGATCTCACCAATGTTTCATCGAGCCTGGGCAAGATGACTATCACGCTGAACAACAACATGCTGCCGATGGGAGGTTCCTTCAACACTCCCACCTTGAACATAGGCCTGTTCCATCAGTCAACCGTAGAGATTGTCAAGAACCTGTCGCTTACCGTTGGCGTTCGTCTTGACTATGAATACTACAAGATGACGTATGATGCACCAGGTAGCATGGACTTCGATTTCGCCATGATAGGCAGCAACCCGCGTAATAACATTGAGCTGCCCAATCTCGACGCCTCACCAATCTTGAATGGGAAAGCGAGCAACGACCACCTGCATGTCCTGCCGAAGGCTGCACTCAAGTACGACTTCGGACAGACTGGCAACATTTACGCTTCTGTGAGCCGTGGCTATCGTTCCGGAGGCTATAACGTCCAAATGTTCAGTGACCTCCTACAGACAGAATTGAGCCGAAGCATGATGAAAGCCATTGATGCCGGCACAGAGGCCTATCTGACGGAACTCTTTGCCAACAACCCCTATGTCCCCGCTGGACACGTCGACATGATAATGGGGCTTGTCCGCAACGGCATGCCATCTATAGAGTCTCCCGATGTACAAAAGGAAACCTTCTATGCTCCTGAGACATCATGGAACTACGAGATTGGCTCGCACCTGAACTTCTTTGATGGTCGCCTCAAGGCAGACCTTGCTGCTTACTGGATTGAGACACGCGACCTGCAAATCAGCCAAATGGCAGAGAGCGGCCTGGGACGCGTCACTATCAACGCAGACAAAAGTCGCAGTATAGGTATGGAGACTTCATTGCAAGCAGCTGTCACGGATGCTCTTACCGTAAATGCCTCCTATGGCTTCACGCATGCCACCTTACGGAATACCGGCAATGACGAACATCCTTCCGACTACTATGTCCCCTTTGCTCCCAAACATACCATGAGCATAGGTGCACAATACACCTGGCACACAAAAGGCTGGATGCAAGACATCACCCTCGGAGCTATAGGCAAAGGCAACGGCCGCATCTATTGGACTCGTGAGAACGACCTTTCTCAGCCCTTCTACACATTGCTTGATGCACGCCTCTCTGTCCGGCACAACGACTTGGAGTTTTCTCTCTGGGGCAACAATTTAACTGACACACACTACGACGCCTTCTGTTTCGTTGCCACAGCACCCCGCACGCGTACACTCTCACAACTCGGCACACCTTTACAAATTGGAATAGACTGTCGCCTTAAGTTCTAAAGACCCTGCTTTAAGACACTTAAGACACGGCCTCTTAAAAATGGTTCATTGTCAATGAACATCCTATGGAAGTGGCAGCAATGTTAGTACCGCATTATTATTAGTAGTAGTATCAATAGGATTAACGTGAGTTCGACGAAATTCTCGTGAAACGGGTACACATGAGTGCCTTTTTTCCCCACTCGGGTGGAT
>JAFLUV010000005.1:23523-26205 GCA_022508635.1 Prevotellaceae bacterium | reverse complement strand
TACGACGAGATCTCGCTTACCAGCGGTTTCAAGTTCGTAACGCGTCACTTCGAGAAGATCTACACGCCCATCGAGATGGGACTTTCCTATGTGAGGCCGGAGGAGATCCATGGCGGAGAGACGGCGGAAGAGGCAAAGTCCATCTTCGATGCCGTGCTGGAGAACCGTGCTTCCCGTGCACAGAGGGACGTCGTAGTGGCGAACGCTGCATGCGGCATCGGGCTGATGAATCCGAACCTGTCTATGGCCGACACCGTGGAGATGGCTCGCGAGTCCCTTGAGAGCGGGCGAGCGCTACAGTGCTTCCGCAGGTTTGTCGAGATAAACTCGTAGCAGCGGGAAAGCGTCGGTATAGGAAACTGATACACAAAGGCATGGCAAACCCGATGGCAAGTCTGTAGCAACGGGAAGGCATCGGTATGGAAAATATAACTAAGAAGGTATGGCAAGCCGAAAGGCGGAAGTACGAAAAACCCGAGTCAAAATGAAGGACATTCTGGAAGAAATCGTGGCACACAAGCACACGGAAGTAGCCGAACAGAAAGAGCAGATGCCGCCGCGAAGGCTCTATGCCGAGGTGGAAGGCATGATGGCGGAAGGCATAGAGACACGCAGCCTGAGCCGGAGCCTGGCAGGAAACCCTTACGGAATCATTGCAGAATTCAAGCGCAAGAGTCCGTCGAAGGGATGGATCAAGGAGGAGGGAAAGCCGGAAGTCATTCCGCCTGCCTACGAGAAGGCGGGAGCGGCGGCACTGAGCATCCTGACCGACGAGGCGTACTTCGGCGGCTGCCTGGACTTCATCCGCAAGGCACGTCCACTGGTCAGCCTTCCCATTCTCCGCAAGGATTTCATTGTCGACGAGTACCAGCTCTTCCAGGCTCGCCATGCCGGAGCGGACGCGGTGCTACTGATTGCCGCCGACCTTACAAGGCAGCAGGCAGGCTCGCTCACGGCCATTGCACATGAGCTCAGGCTCGAAGTCCTGCTGGAACTGCACGCCGAGCATGAGCTGGACTATGCCGACCTGCCCGTGGATGCCATAGGCGTCAACAACCGCAACCTGGGGACTTTCGTTACGGACGTGGGCAACTCCTTCCGACTTTCCGCACGCCTGCCTGAGGACAAGGTGCTTGTCAGCGAGAGCGGAATCAGTAATCCTGACACCATCCGCCTGCTCCGACAGGCGGGATACCGTGGCTTCCTCATCGGCGAGACGTTCATGAGGACTGACGATCCGGGGCAAACCCTGAGTGACTTCATAGCCAAACTCTCCTGCTGAAGCCCTATGAGACCCATCGTGAAGGTATGCGGCATGAGGGATGCCGGGAACATCCGCGAGGCGGAGAGCCTGGGCATCGGCCTCATGGGATTCATCTTCTGGCCCGGCTCCGCCCGTTGCGTCACGCGCCGGCCGGAGTACCTTCCCACCGGCTGCGGGCGCGTCGGCGTGTTCGTGAACGAGGACATCGCGCAGGTCCGGCGAACGGCAGAGGAGTACGGACTCTCGTACATCCAGCTGCACGGAAGCGAGTCGCCGGAGTATGTCGCGGCGCTCCGAGAGTGGAAGGTCATCAAGGCATTCTGCATCGCGACGGCGGCCGACCTGGAGCAGACGAAGGCCTATGAGGGAGTGGCGGATCGTTTCCTCTTCGACACGAAGGGGCGCTCCGCAGGCGGCAACGGCGTACAGTTCGACTGGGACTTACTGGCCGGCTACCACGGCTCCACGCCCTTTCTCCTCTCGGGAGGCATAGGCCCCGGGGATGCCGCGAGGCTCTCCGCATGGCACCACGACCGTTGCATCGGCTACGACATCAACTCCCGTTTCGAACTGGAACCGGGCCTGAAGGACATAGAGAAAATAAGGAAATTCATAACAGACATAACGACAGATGAACAGGATAAACGCCCTCTTTGAGCGGAAGAGCCAAGGGCTCCTCTCGCTCTATTTCTGTGCCGGACATCCCACGAAGGAGTCCACGGCCGACATCATCCGCACCCTCGAGGCAGGAGGCATCGACTTCATCGAGGTGGGAATCCCATTCAGCGACCCCATGGCAGACGGGGCAGTCATACAGGACGCGGCCTCGAAGGCACTCCGGGGCGGCATGACCCTCCGGACGCTCTTCGAACAGCTCGCGCCGCTCCGGAGCGAGGGAGTCCGGCTGCCACTCATACTGATGGGCTACATGAACCCCATATACCGCATGGGCTACGAGGCCTTCTTCAGCCGCTGCCGGGAGTGCGGCGTGGACGGCGTAATCATACCGGACCTGCCCTTCCGCGACTATCTGGACGAGGTGAAGCCCGTGGCCGACCGCCATGACATCCGTGTCATCATGCTCATCACCCCCGAGACAAGCGAGGAGCGCATCCGTTTCATCGACGACAACACCGACGGCTTCATCTACATGGTCAGCTCGGCAGCCACCACCGGAGCGCAACGGGAGTTCGACGCGCAGAAGCAGGCATACTTCGAAAAGATCAACGCCATGCAGCTCAGGCATCCGCGCATGATCGGGTTCGGAATCAGTAACCGCCAGACACTGGAGAGCGCCCAAAGGAATGCCGCAGGAGCCATCATCGGCAGCAAGTTCGTATCCCTCCTCGACGAGCACAAGGCGGCAAAGCCGGCACTCGAAGCCCTCTTCAAGGCACTGGAGCAGTAGGAAAGCAATC
>JAFLUV010000005.1:0-23423 GCA_022508635.1 Prevotellaceae bacterium | reverse complement strand
AAGCCACCGGCAAGGCTATAGGGAAACTATCGGCAAGGCTATAGGGAACGGGATGGCGGGGCCATAGACGATATGGCGGTAGTCCAGCCGAAATACATCTGCCGCCACGTCAAAGTGCAGCAGAAACCAAGCCGCAGCAGCATGGCGATGCTACGGGAACGTCAGGGAAAACAGGACGGACGGAGAAAAGAGAAAGCCGGCAAAACCCTCGGAAAACCAGATCACTATGGCATTCTAACTAACCCCTAAACCGAGGATAATGCCGGCTATTCCACAAAGCAATATAATGAGAACCGGACCGAGGCGGTATACCTTCTGTCCGATGAGCGCAAAGGCAAAGATGAAGAGGCTGATACAGAAACGCCAGGGGTTCTCCCCCATGGAACTGAAGTTCTCCCCGTTCATGAGCAGCAGCCCGGCAGCGGCAAGCAGACCCACGATGGCAGGGCGGAGGCCGCTGAAGACGCTCTCGACCACGGCATGGTCGCGGTACCTGAGCAGGAGCCTGCTGACCAGAAGCATCAGCACGAAGCTGGGCAGGACGACAGCAAAGGTGGCCAGGAAGCTGCCCAGGACGCCCCACCAGTGGGAGTAACCCGCATTGACGAGCGCCGTGTAGCCCACGTAGGTCGCACTGTTGATGCCTATCGGGCCCGGCGTGCTCTGGCTCACGGCGACGATGTCGGTGAACTGCCCCATCGTCATCCAGCGATAGTGCTCCACCACCTCGCCCTGTATCATGGACAGCATGGCGTAGCCCCCGCCGAAGCCGAAGAGGCCGATGAGGAAGAACGTCCAGAAGAGCTGAAGAAGAAGCGTTACCATAGCCGGAATGTATTGTCAAGTATATTGTCTGTCATCGTAATTCTGTATCTGTGCCGTCGTGTGCGGTATGTCCGTCTCACAGGAAATCCCCCTTAAGGTACTGCCCGCAGGCATAGCCCGCGATGCCGGCCGCCATGACGACGAAGAGGGGACTGACCCCAAGCCTCCATATCAGGAAGGCCGAGAGGATGGGAATCCACACGTTCCGCCGGCTGATCTTCGCACTCCTGGCCATGCGCAGCACGGGCAGAAGTATGAGCGCGACCACGGCCGGACGTATGCCGAGGAAGAAGCTCTCCACCCACCGGTTGCCCCGGAACTCCTGGAAGACAAAGGCAATCAGCAGTATGCACAGGAAGGAAGGAAGGCACGTCCCCAAGGCACTCACCATCGCGCCCCAGGCTCCGCGCCGCTTCAGTCCTATGAAGATGCTGATGTTCACGGCAAAGATTCCCGGACACGCCTGCGCCACGGCAATCAGGTCGAGCAGCTCCTCCCTGCTCACCCAAGCCCTCTGGTCCACCACCTTCTGCTCTATGAGCGGTATCATGGCATAGCCGCCGCCGATGGTGAAGAGACCTATCTGAAAGAATGTCCTGAATAGCTCAAACATAATAAAACGTCCGTAGAAACTTTAATTGACCTGCCGTTGGAACTATCGCTGTCCCGCAATCCACTCGCGGGCGTTGACGAACGCCTCTATCCACGGCGTCACCTGATCCCTGTTCCAGCGATCGGCCGGATAGTATCCGCACTGCCACGGGAAGAAAGCCCGCTCCAGGTGCGGCATCATGGCCAGATGGCGGCCGTCCGCCGAGCAAACGCCCGCCGCCGTAAAGTCGCTGCCGTTCGGATTGGCAGGATAACCGGCGTAACTGTACTTGAGAACGACGTTGTAGTCCTCCTCCTTGCCCGGCAGAGAGAACTTCCCCTCGCCGTGAGCCACCCATATACCAAGCCTCGAGCCGCTCAGGCTGCCCAGCAGGACACTCTCGTTCGGCTGCACGTCGAGACCCACGAAGCCCGACTCGAACTTGCGGCTGTCGTTATGGAGCATCCGCATTCCCCCGCCGGCACCGCCCTGCAGCAGGCCGAGTTCCACCATCAGCTGGCAGCCGTTGCACACACCCAGGGAGAGCGTGTCAGGCCGTCCGTAGAAGCGCTCCAGCGCCTGCTTCGCCTTGGGATTGTACAGGAAAGCGCCTGCCCAGCCCTTCGCCGAGCCCAGCACGTCACTGTTCGAAAAGCCTCCGCAGAAGACGATGAAGCTCACCTCGTCGAGCGTCTCGCGCCCGCTGATAAGGTCCGTCATCATCACATCCTTCACGTCAAAGCCCGCCAAGTACAGCATGTATGCCATCTCACGCTCGCCGTTCGTCCCCTTCTCGCGGATGATAGCAGCACGGACTCCACTCCGCTCCCTGCGGTCAGGATTCAGCCCGAACTGGCTCAGCTTGCCAGTGAAAGAGGACGGGAAACGCCACTGCAACGGCTGCCTGCCGAGATTCTCGCAGCGTTCCTTCGCCTTGCCGTTGAAGCTCTGCTTCCTGTCCAGAAGGTACGACGTGCGGAACCACGTCTCGCGCAAAGCATCAATGTCGAGCCTGCACTGCATCCCGCCCTTCTCAAGGAGAATGTGACGCTCCTCGCACGGACGGCCGATGCAGGCATAGCCGACTCCCGCATCCTCCAGAAGCTTCTTCACCTCCGTCCGCCTGCCGTCGGCAACCTGAATCACCACGCCCGGATTCTCCGCAAAAAGGAGACGCACCAGGTCGTCGCACTTCATCTTGTTCAAGTTAAGCGCGATTCCACCCTTCGTGTTCGCGAAAGTCATCTCCAGCAAGCAAGTGACGAGACCGCCCGCCGATATATCATGGCCGGCAAGCACAAGCCCCTTCCCTATCAGCTCCTGCACGGCATTGAAGGCATCGCGGAAGTACTCCGCGTTGCGCACCGAAGGCACGTCGCTGCCCACCTTCCCCATGCTCTGGGCAAAGGCAGAGCCGCCAAGCCGCAGCTCGTCGAACGAAAAGTCTATGTGATACAACGTCGAAGGACAATCCTGGAGAACCGGACCCACTACCTTCTTGACATCGCTCACCTGACCACCGCTGGACACGATCACCGTGCCCGGAGCAATGATCTTCGTACCATCAGGGTACTTCTGCGTCATGGAAAGGCTGTCCTTTCCCGTCGGGACATTGACCCTCAGAGCCAGACAGAAGCTACTCAAAGCCTCCACCGCCTTGTACAGGCGAGCATCCTCGCCCTCCTGCGCACGGCACGGCCACATCCAGTTCGCACTGAGGCTGACACTGTCCAGTCCCTCCTCGAGAGGCGCCCAAAGTATGTTCGTCAATGACTCTGCCACAGACAGCACGCTGCCTGCCGCAGGATCGGCAAGAGCCGCCTGCGGCGCATGTCCCAGAGCCGTCGCAATACCCTTCACGCCACGGTAGTCCAATGCAACCACACCGCAGTCGCTAAGCGGCAACTGAAGCTCGCCCTGACACTGCTGCCGTGCCACCTTACCCGTCACGGAACGGTCCACCTTATTGGTCAGCCAGTCCTTGCAAGCCACCGCCTCAAGGCTCAGCACCCTCTCGACGTACTCCGTCAGCGTCTTGCCGTCAATACTATCCTTATTATACTTAGTGTACACATCCTCATAGCTGCGCACCACCGTCCGGTCGTGCATGACAGTCTTTGGCGAATGGCCGAACATCTGCGCCACATCAAGGTCGAAGGGGCGTTTGCCATCGCCCTGCTGGAAAGCAAAGTGTGCATCACCGGTCGTCTCGCCCACCACATAAAGCGGAGCACGCTCGCGCTCTGCTATCCTGCGGACGTGCTCAATGTGCTTCTCGTCAATGAGGAGACCCATGCGCTCCTGACTCTCGTTAGCTATGATTTCCTTTGCAGAAAGCGTCGGATCGCCAATGGGAAGCTTTGTCATGTCAATAAGTCCGCCGCACTCCTCAACAAGCTCGGAAAGGCAGTTCACGTGACCCGCCGAGCCATGGTCATGTATGCTTACCACAGGATTCACCTCCTCCTCGCACAGGGCACGTACCAAGTTGTTGGCACGCTTCTGCATCTCCGGATTGGCACGCTGCACAGCGTTAAGCTCGATACCGCTCGAATAGCGACCCGTATCCACACTGGAAACACTGCCGCCGCCCAATCCGATACGGTAGTTATCGCCGCCTACCACTACCACCTTGTTACCCTTCCGCGGCTCCTTCTTCAAGCAGTCGCGCCTTGTTCCATAGCCAACTCCGCCCGCCAGCATGATGACCTTGTCATAGGCATACATCGTCGGCGAGCCGTCACCCTGACCTGCCGAACCCGGCGCCTCCTGGTGCTCGAAAGTCAGGACGGAACCGCAGATAAGCGGCTGTCCGAACTTGTTTCCAAAGTCACTGGCACCATTCGAAGCCTTGATTAGAATCTGCTCGGGAGTCTGGTAGAGCCACTTCCTGACGGGCAAGACCCGTTCCCACTCGTGCCCTTCCTCCATGCGAGGGTACGAAGTCATGTACACCGCAGTACCGGCAATAGGCCACGAACCCGTGCCTCCGCCCATGCGGTCGCGTATCTCGCCGCCCGTTCCTGTGGACGCACCGTTGAAAGGTTCCACAGTAGTCGGGAAGTTGTGCGTCTCGGCCTTGATGCTAATGACACTCTCTATGTCGCGCACCTCAAAAAAATCGCTCGTGCTGTGGTCTTTCGGGGCAAACTGCTCCACAACCGGGCCTTCAGCAAAAGCGACATTATCTTTATAGGCGGAGATAATGCGATGGGGATTCTCCTGAGTCGTCCTCTTAATCATTTGGAAAAGGGACGACTCTTTCTCCTCGCCGTCAATGATAAAAGTTCCGCCGAAAATCTTGTGGCGGCAATGTTCACTATTGATTTGAGCAAAGCCGAAAACCTCACTGTCGGTAAGTTTCCTGCCGAGCTGAGTCTCCACCTTCCGCAAATACTCAATCTCTTCAGGCGACAAAGCAAGACCTTCCTGCTCGTTGTATTCCTCCAGATTCTCAATGTTAAGGATGGGCTCAGGCTTGCGGTCGGTAGTGAAAATGCCCTGATTCAACCCATGATAGAGGCGCTGGAGCATCGGGTCGAAGTCTGCATCTTCGCCACTGACCGCCCAGTATTCCTCAATCCGGTTAATACCCTCAAGAGCCATATTCTGCGTGATTTCCACCGCGTTCGTACTCCAAGGCGTAATCATTTCCCTGCGAGGACCGACAAAACAACCCGTCAGGTTCTCCTCCTTCTCTAAGCTTGCCCCACCGTAGAGCCAGCAGAGCTTCTCGACCTCTGTCTCCGAAAGGGGATGACTGCTTTCAGTTGCGATTACACTTCGCTGCGGTGTCTTGAAAAAAGTAATCATTTTAGGCGTGTTTTTAATTTGCATGCAAAGATACGACAAAAAGTGAAAAGAGGAAAGTGAAAAGTAAAAAAATACACTGATACCACAGAGGAAAAATATCATGTACAGAGTCAGCCTGCAAATACAATTATTTGGGGGAATTACCTTGAGAGATGAATTTGTTTAGATTTTATTTGTAACTTTGCCACACCATTCAGTCACTTTGCATAATCTAATGTAGCGTAAAATGAAGGCAAACCTCCGAGAAGGCAATTTCCTATGCTATATATGTTACTTAGGTGATTAGGCAAAATAAGATGTTACAAAAATAAGACAAAAACAAGATGAACGACTATCCCGACAAAATGACAGCCGAACAGGCAAGGGCATTTCGCAATGATGTACTGAACATCGTTGGGCAGATTCCTCCCGGACATGTGATGACCTACGGCCTCATCGCTACGTTAGCAGGATGGCCAAGCCATGCACGGATGGTAGGACGAACACTTCGCTACACACCAGGGGCCGAGTCATTGCCTTGCCATAGGGTCGTCAATATAGCAGGACGAACAGCACCCGGTTGGAAGAGGCAACGAACGCTTCTCGAAGAAGAAGGTGTTATATTTAAGCCCAATGGTCACGTTGACATGAGCCGTTTCCTATGGGAACCACCTATTGTATTGTAAGTTCTCATAGACAAACGAGATAAAAAAACTCAGACTCCTATAGCAGCAGGGACAAAATCGCCCCCCAGTGAGCAAGAGCTCCAAGTAGGACGAAGACATGCCAGATGGCATGATAGTGTGGGCGATCGTCGTGAGCAAAAAAGTAGGTTCCTGCAGTATAGGCTATCCCCTCGGCAACAATCATCCACAAAGTCATGGGAGTCAATAATTTTATTACAGGTTCGGCAATAAGGACAATGCTCCATCCCATGATAAGATATATTGCCAGAGAAAGTCGGGGCCAACGTCCTATCGCGAAGATTTTATAGAAAGCTCCACCTATGACGGTTGCCCATTGCAAAGCAAAGACAAGCCATCCGAGCCATCCACCCATTACACCGACAAGAATAGGCGTGTAAGAACAGGCTATCATGACATAGATGCTGATGTGATCACATTTGCGCAAAACCTGCTTCAAACGTCCTTTGTGTACCCAATGATAAACGGTACTACAAAGAAACATTAAAAACATGCCGAAGATGAAGAACGCAACGCCGAACGCCATCTGCCAGCTGACATCAACTGCCAACCAGATAAACCAGATGGAACTTAAGGCAAAAATCGCTCCACCGAAATGTGTCCAGGTGTTACCCTGCTCAGCCTTTATGGGCCAAAACTGCTTCGATTGCATCTTGCGTCTGTTTGGTCAGCTCTTCGTAAGTCTGCCCCTCTGCTACCTTTATAGCAGGCAGATAAGTTACTTCGATGTGCTTTGGTCTCATGAAACGGCTGCCGCGAGGCAAAGCATCATAGGCTCCTTGTATACATACAGGCACGATAGGTACCTTAAGTTCCTTGGCAAGTATGGCAAAGGTCTTCTTAAAAGGTATTATTTTGCCATCGTGGGTGCGTGCACCCTCGGGAAAGATAATGATACGATGCCCCTCGCGAAGCACTTTGGCAAGCGTCAGGATAGAATTTTTCAAATTGGCACGTTCCATAACGATAATGTTGCTCTTTGCAGCCATGTACCTGCGCCTCTTGCCCTGAACATGCTCTTCTGTTGCATAAAAGAAGTATTCACTAAGGTTACTCCATGGCAGTCCGGCAAGTGTAAGCGGTCCGTCGACGAAACTCTGATGGTTGGGAGCAAAAATGCAGGCTCCTTTCTCAGGAATATTCTCCTGCCCCTTTACGGTAAGGGTGTTGTAAAAGCGGAAGTACCACTTGAAAAGGCGCGAAACGAAACGGTAGGGAAAAGTAGCCGTAGGTAGTGGCAAAGCATCAGTCGTTTCGTGAAGAAGCTGATGCCAATCGACGTTTTCCACCTCCATCCGTGTCTTCTGTGCAGCGACATGGCAGGCGATAGCCTCTATGTTTGAGAAACCAGGCATCTCATCTACACCGACAGACATGCCAAAAGTCCTTTCGATAAAGCTCTGAAGGCTGACTTTATCAAGGGAATCAAGTGCGAGGTCTGTTTCGATATGGTCAGTAGCATGCACCTTAATACCCTTCTCTGATTCAATGAAACGTTTGAGTAGAAGGTATTCCTCGAAATCTGGCTCAGCCACTTGTTCTTGAGATTCCTTCCGATTGTCTGCTTTCTGTTCTTTCAGGATAGCTGTGAGCTTATAGCGTTGCAACTTGTCAAGCCTTGTGCGAGGCAACTCGCCACGAAAGACAAGTACGCTCATGATTTTCTTGTAAGCCGAGACGGTCGTGTTGTAGGGCTCGAGCACTTCACGCTTCAGGCGGGCTGTCACCTCGCTGTCAGTCAGTGTTGTTCCCCAAGCGGGCTGTGGTACAATGATGGCACAAAGCATGTCTCCGTCCTGCACCACGGCTGCCTCTTTCACAAATGCATCGTACTTCTCCAACTTATACTCTATCTCGCTTGGTTGTATGTTTTTACCATTGCTGAGCACAATGATTTCTTTCGTACGACCAGTAATCGTAACGCGTCCAGAAGAATCGAAAGTGGCAAGGTCGCCAGTATGCAGGTATCCGTCACTGTCGATGACATCCGCCGTCTCCTCTGGACGGTTGTAATAACCCTTCATCAGGTTAGGGCCCTTGACACATAGCTCGCCATTGACCAATTTGCAGTCAACGCCTGGCAGAGGCAAACCAGAACATCCGGGGATGTAGTCGCCAGGACGTGTGAAGGCGATGATGGGGGCTGTCTCCGTCATGCCATAGCCTTCCAAGATGTCAAGTCCCAGCGTACGCAAACCCTCGCCTATCTCTCTGTCAAGTGCAGCGCCGCCGCTGACGCAGTAAGCGATGTGCCCACCCATTTTCTTCCTCACAGAGCGGAATACGAGGCGACTGAGCATACGAGAATTAACAGCATGGCAAATGGCAAAAAGAGTACGGGCAACGGCCGACTGGTCTATTTTCTTCTTGATACCAACGTAAAGCGTCTGCCAGAGTCGAGGCACACCAACCATGATACCGACTTGCCCACGGCAGAGCGTATCCATGATGTCAGGACCTGAAAGCGAAGGGCTGATAGCGATACCGCCGCCCATGTAGAGTGGAGCAATGAGCGTCCCTACCAAAGGCAGGACATGATGGAGCGGCAACAGGACAAGCGTACGCCGTTTGTCTGTAAAAATAGGGACATCATACGAAACGCTGTTCACGTTAGCCTTCAGATTTGCATAGCTGAGCATGACACCTTTTGGCGAACCTGTCGTCCCTGAGGTGTAGATAATAACGGCTGTGTCGTCGTTGTCCGGTTCGCTGAGTGCTGTCCAGGGAAGAGTAGTAGTTATCGGCTCGTTATCAAGTGTTGACTGTTCATAGTCATCAATAAGGAAGACGTGTGCATCTGAGCCTGCCTCTTTTATAGCTTGCCGCACGACAGGTTCACGTTCACATGATGTCCAGATGGCATCTGGGTGGCAGTCGCTCAGGATATATGCCACATCCTGCACTGTACTGGAAGCATCCACCGGTACTGCTATGCCTTCGTTCAGCCAGATAGAAAGGAAGCTGTACACCCACCCCTCGCGATTCTCGCTCAAGACAATAGTTTTCGATGTCTTGCCGCCAGGAATCTGCCGTGCAAACAAAGCCACGCGCTGCAACATTTCACCATACGTCACGTTATGGTTGCCAGAGATGATGGCAATTTTATTCAAGTCTATCATATTTGTTTTCTGCGTTTAGTTAATGTCTCGGCTTCGCCTGCTTCTGAATCTTTTCCACAGAGGGCTCCGCGCGTTGGCAACTTGGCAGCGAATGTTTCCGAAAACTTTAATTCTATTTCTTATTTTTCAACTCCTGCGGCAAAGGTATGCAAAATCCCTCGAAAACGGAAGCAAAAGTAAAAAAAAGAATGCGAAGAAAGCCTATTCTCGAAATAAATACGTACATTTGCAGAAAAGAGGACGATGGAGAACAACAACCGACACACACAACGACGGCTAAGCAACATCATAAAACCAGCCTACATGGGGCTTGAGGAATGGCAGGTTGCATTGCGTCAGCAACAAGCAGAACGCGAGCATTTCGCCATCAGCGAAGTGAGCGAATTGTTTTGTCCGGGAGAATATAATGTGCGCAACCACAAGACACGCAGCCAGTACAGGGTTGTATATCGAGGCGTCTATAGTCCGTGGAACTATTGTTCGTGCCCCGACTTCCGCACATCAGGTCTGGGTACCTGCAAACACGTGGAAGGTGTAAAACTCTGGCTGCTATCAGAGGGGAAGGAGCCGTACAGCGAGGAGCCACGCTATAGCTCCGTCTACGTTGATTATCGCGGGCAGAGGAGTATTCGTATTCGCTTCGGCCAAGACCACCGTCGCGAACTGACTGCATTGGCAGAAGAATACTTCGGACATGATTCTGTGCTCCGTCCTGAAGCTTACGTGCGTTTTGACACATTTTTGGAAAAAGCGAGGAGCATCGACCCTGAGTTCCGATGCCACCCGGATGCCTTAGAGGTTATCATTAGCCAGCGTGAGCGCATTGGACGTATATCGCTCATGGAAAGCGTCTACACGGACGAGACATTAGATGCCCTGCTTACCACCCGTCTCTATCCCTACCAGAAGGAGGGTGTACGTTTCGCCGTCAAGGCAGGCAAAGCCATCATTGCCGACGAGATGGGACTCGGAAAGACGATACAGGCCATCTGCTGTGCAGAGATATACCTTCGGCAAAAGATGGCGGAGAGCGTGCTCATCGTCTGCCCGACATCCCTCAAATACCAATGGAAAAGTGAGATTGAGAGGTTTATCACTCCCTCCGGTTCGAAAGAGGGTGAGGGGAGAGGAGTCATTCTCATTGAAGGATATGCCTCTCACCGTTTGGAGCTCTACAAAGCAACAGCACCCTACAAGATAGTTTCCTACCAGTCCCTTGCCAATGATATCAAGTCGCAAAACCGGCTCTCTGTCGATCTGCTTATCATGGACGAGGTGCAGCGGCTCAAGAATTGGAACACCCAGCTGGCACAAACTGTCCGCCGCATTGATTCACACTATAGCGTACTACTTTCCGGCACACCGCTTGAAAATAAGCTGGACGAGCTTGTTTCCATTGTCCAGCTTGCCGATCCCTATTGCCTTTCCCCCCTTTACCGATTCCGCCACGAGCACGTCGTTACCGACCCTGCATCAGGTAAAACTATCGGATACAAGAATCTGAACGACATCCGACAACGCCTCTCCAACACACTCATCCGGCGTACCAAACAAGGCGTCCGGCTACAATTGCCCAAACGGACAGACCAGTATGTCCTCATCCCCATGACGCAACAACAAAGTAACCGCCACGAGGAGTTGCGCACCGCCATTGCACGGCTCGTGAGCAAATGGATGCGGACAAGATTTCTCAGCGAGGAGGAACGCCGCCGGATGCTCCTCATGTTCGGGCAGATGCGTATGCTGGCAGACAGCACGTTCGTCATCGACCAAGACTTGGAGCATCGCCACGACGTTAAAATTACTGAGGTGTTGAACATCTTATACAACGTTCTTGAGGGCAGCAACGCGAAGATTGTTATTTTCAGCGAGTGGGAGCGCATGGCACGGTTGGTGGCAATGGAACTTGATTCTCATAATCTGGACTACGAGTTCCTCCATGGTGGGATACAAGCCATGAAACGCAACGAAATTATCGAACGCTTTACAAACGACAGCGAATGCCGCATCTTTCTCTCCACCGATGCCGGATCCACTGGTCTCAACCTGCAAGCTGCCAGTATTCTCATCAACCTTGACCTTCCTTGGAATCCAGCTGTACTGGAGCAACGCATCGGACGCATCTACCGCATAGGGCAGGAGATGCCGGTACAAGTGCTGAACTTAGTCTCGAAGGACTCCATTGAGGAAAAGATGATTGACCGCCTGCGATTCAAGCGTTCTCTGTTTGAAGGTACCCTTGACGGCGGCGATGACACCATTTTCCTCAACGACGAGCGATTCCAAGGTTTTATGAATGAGATGGCAGACATGACAATCCCTGCCGACAATCCCTGCCCCAATGAAGAGATATGCCCTGCCCTACCATTCGAAAGCCTTTCGACTGTATCAGATTCAGCAGACGCACAAACGACCGTAGAAAAAGAAAAAACTTCAGACATAAATCTCCCCGCATCGGACGAGGGGACGACTCTTTCATTTCTCGCCTCACTTCGAGACATTCTACAATCACCCGAAAAGACAAAGGAGTTGGCTGATGCCATTACAAAGATAATAGACAGCACAACAATATAGACAATAGAACAATGAAACCTACACTACTCGTCACTGGAGCCAGCGGATTCATCGGCAGTTTCATCGTAGAAGAAGGGCTCAAACAGGGCTTTGATGTCTGGGCAGGCGTGCGTGGCACAAGCAGCCGACGCTATCTGCAGGACAGCCGCATACATTTCGCACAACTTGATATGCAAGACCCCGCCAAGCTCCGTTCCCAATTGGAAGACTATAGACAAAAGATGGAGGGACACGGCTGGGATTATGTTGTGCATGCCGCTGGCGCTACTAAGTGCCTGCACCACGAGGATTTCTTCTCTGCCAATACCGAAGGAACAAAACACCTCATTGATGCCCTTCGTCAAGCAGACATGATTCCCCGCAGGTTCGTCTTCCTGAGCAGCTTGAGTATCTTCGGAGCCATCAGGGAAGAACCTGTGCGCCAACCCACCGCCGATAATCCCTGGATTTATTCCCCGATCCTGCTCTCCGATACACCACGCCCCAATACGGCCTATGGGAAAAGCAAACTCGCCGCCGAGCTGTACTTGCAAGGGCAAGACATCCCTTATACCATCCTGCGTCCAACAGGTGTCTACGGACCTCGCGAACACGATTATTTCCTTATGGCGCAGAGCATCCGACAGCACATAGACATTGCCGCAGGTCTTTCGCCCCAAGAGATAACCTTCGTTTACGTCGACGACGTGGTGCAGGCTGTCTTTAAGAGCATGAAAGCGACGGAGGCAGAAGGAAAGGCATACTTCCTGAGCGACGGAGAGGTATATAACAGCCGCCGCTACAGCGACCTTGTACAGCAAAACCTTGGCAACCCCTGGGTACTCCATTTGAAATTGCCGCTATGCCTGTTGAGAACCGTCTGCTGGCTCAGCGGAAAAATAAGCCACCTCACGGGTAAGATGAATGCCCTGAACGATGACAAATACCATATCCTCTCGCAACGCAACTGGCAGTGTGACATAGAGCCTGCACGGGCAGATTTCGGCTATGCTCCCAGGTGGTCACTTGAGCAAGGCGTGGAGGCCAGCATCCATTGGTACAAACAGGAAGGCTGGCTCTGAGTCTCATGCGCACAAAACAAAGAGAGAGCGCATGATATATGTGACATGAACGATTTTGTGTTTTTTAATACGACTCACTTTCACCTGGGAAGTTGCAGGCTTTGACATCGGCAACGTATTGCCCCACGGCATCGGTAATGACGGCGGAAAGGTCGGCATAGCGACGCAGAAACTTGGGCGAGAATCCGTTTGTCATACCTAGCATGTCCTGTGCCACAAGCACCTGTCCGTCTGCTCGACCAGCTCCAATACCGATAACAGGCACCTGCACCTGCTCACAAACCTTCCTGGTCAATGCTGCCGGTATCTTCTCCAGAACGATGGCAAAGCAACCCAACTCGTAAAGAAGGCGGGCATCACTCAGAAGCTTCTCTGCCTCCGCCTCCTCCCTAGCACGAACGGCATACGTCCCGAACTTGTTGATGCTTTGCGGTGTAAGTCCCAGGTGTCCCATCACAGGGATTCCAGCATCGAGGATGGCACGCACCGTGTCCCGTATCTCCACGCCGCCTTCCAATTTGAGAGCATCGCATCCGCTCTCTTGCATGATCCGGATAGCATTCTTCACGCCCTCTGTAGCATTCACCTGATAAGTGCCGAAAGGCATGTCACAAACGACGAGGGCATGTCTCACGCCGCGCACCACACTCTGTGCATGATATATCATTTGGTCGATGGTCATGGGCAGTGTGGTCATATTGCCAGCCATCACATTGCTGGCACTGTCGCCAATGAGAATAACGTCAATGCCTGCTCTGTCCACAAGCTGTGCCATGGTATAGTCGTAGGAAGTAAGCATAGAGATTTGCTCGCCTTCCCTTTTCATTTCTATCAGACGGTGAGTCGTCACCTTTCGTGCATCACTTGCTAAATATCCTGCCATTTGAGTATAAAGTATAAATTAGGGTGCATAACATACATTTCCCACTTAAGGAATTGCAAAGGTACGACATTTTTTCCTATCTTTGCATGCGAGGAAAAAGAAATCACACAGGCATGGAACAAACACTCACCATATACAGGGCTTCGGCAGGCTCCGGCAAAACTTTCACGCTGGCCATAGAGTATATCCTGCAGCTACTGAGTCCACATGCCGAACGAGAGTTCGAACACACATTGGCCGTCACCTTTACCAATAAAGCGACAGCCGAGATGAAGGGACGCATCCTGGAGACGTTGTACGGGCTGAAACACAATCTCCCGGAGACGCGTCCCTACATGGACAAGCTCATAGACCGTGCAGCAGAGACAGGCGTGTCGCTCACGCCCGCCTTGGTAAGCGAACGCGCAGGAAAGGCACTCACATTCATCCTGCACGATTACACGTATTTCCGTGTCGAGACCATTGATGCCTTCTTCCAGAGCATCCTGCGCAACATGGCACGCGAGCTTGGTCTTGCGGCCAACCTACAGGTAGAGCTCTCGCACGACGAGATCGTCAGCAGTGCCGTAGACAGCCTCATCGAAACGATGGACAGCCAACCCGAAGTGAGGCAGTGGGTAATGGACTACGTACGCGAACAGCTGGACAGCGGCGATAAGTGGGACATCGTAGGGCCGCTCAAGGCATTGGCCGGCAACATCTTCCGCGAAGATTTCCAGAGCCGCAGCGAAGAGGAGATGAAACGCATCAGCGATGCCAAGGCAGTGGGAGCCTTCAAACGCGACATGCAGGCCTTGCGCAAGGAAGCCGAACAAGACGTGCAGCAAGCCGTAGACAAGGTGACAGAGGAGATAAACAGGAACCCGCTCTCCTTCGACGGCATCAGCTACGGGAAAAACCTGCGCAAGTTCCTAACGGAAGCAAGAGAGATGAAAAGCGACGGCCCGTCAGCCACCATACAAGGACAAGCCGACGGAAGCAAACCGCTTTACAAAAAAGGACAAGCAGCAGGCAAGGATCAAGAAGAAAGCTTGAAAGAGTCACTTTCCGCCCTGATTACATGCTATACCAATCGTCGCAGGACATACAACTCCGCCTCACTTGCACTCCGACATCTCGGACCGCTCCGCCTCCTTGCATATATAGACGAGCGGGCACGTGAGATATGCAGCGACGACGGACGCTTCACGCTCAGCTCCACGCCTGCTTTGCTAAGCAAGATGGTAGAGGACAGCGATGCCCCCTTCATCTTCGAAAAGACAGGCACGCTCATCAACTATGTAATGATCGACGAGTTTCAGGACACAAGCCGCATGCAGTGGGAAAACTTCAAGAAACTCCTTTTTGAAAAGCTCGCCTCGGGAGGCAAAGGCCTGCTCGTGGGCGACATCAAGCAAAGCATCTACCGCTGGCGTAGCGGCGACTGGAAGATACTCTACAAAGTGGAACAGGAGAAGGAACTCAGCCGCTTCCACATCCACCCTAAGCCGCTCGATACGAACTATCGCAGCCACCAGAAGGTAATAGAATTCAACAATGCTTTCTTCCCTCATGCCGCAGAATTGCTTGATGCCGTGCAGGCAAACGAAGACATCAAACTGAGCCGCATCTACGAGGACGTCGCACAAAAGACAAAGAAAGAGGACGGAGAAGGCTATGTCCGCGTGAAGCTCAGCAAAGGCGGAGAAGAGGACTTCTACTGCGACATGGCAGAGCAGATAAGGACGCTGCAAGCCGGCGGTCTCGACCTCAGCCAGATTGCCATCCTCGTTCGCAAGAATGCCATGGCACAACAGCTTATAGACGGATTCAGCCTTTATGCACCGGACATCCGACTGGTCAGTGATGAAGCCTTCCTGCTTGAAGCCTCCACCAGCGTACAGATGATAGTGGCTGCCATGCGTATGCTCACCTGCAAGCACCACACGGATGCCATCTCCGAAAAGTATCTCATGCTGCATTACCAGCGAGACGTGCTCGGACAAACCGATGCCACCCTGCAAAGTGTAGCCATGCAGAAAGCAGAGCAAGTACTGCCAGAGGCATTTATGGCACATCGCGACGAATTGCTGCAACTGCCGCTCTACATCTTGGCAGAACGCCTGTGGCGCATCTTCTCTCTGGGCAACATTCCCGGAGAAGACATCTACGTGCTCACCTTCTTTGACGAGCTGCAAAACCACCTGTACGGAACAACCACCCCGGACATACAGACACTGCTCACCCTATGGGACGAAAAGCTACGCACACGCGCCGTACCTGGATCTGCCGTAACAGGTGTACGCATCCTCACCATCCACAAATCGAAAGGACTGGAGTTCCACACCGTACTGTTGCCCTTCAGCCAATGGCCGATAGAAAGCGACAGGCAGGGCGACGTCTTGTGGCTGAGTACGGACGAGAAGCCCTACAACGAGCTTGGCGCACTGCCAATATCGACTTATTCGCGCAATGTACGCAACTCTGTCTTTGCACCCCAATATGAAACCGAACACATGGAGCGTCGCGTGGATGCACTCAATACGCTGTATGTGGCTTTCACCCGCGCAGGTTCCAACCTTTATGTCTGGGGAAAGACAAAACCAGCCGACAAGATAAAGAGCATCACCACGGCTGGCGACCTCATCTACCTGACACTGCGCAACGAAGAGAACGATACGGATGAAGAACTCTTCACATACGAACTTGGCTCGCCATCAACCCGCCTCTCCACCAAGGAAAAGCAAGAAGGAGCCAACCGGCTGCGCCTCAGACATCGCGATGCGGATGCCATTGACGTGAAGGTCGTCACCCGCAATCCTATGCTTCATTTCCGTCAAAGCAACCAGGCACAAGACTACCTGCAACTACTGGGCAAAGAACAGGACACACCATGCAAGCTCTCGCAACGTGAGATTGGCAAACGCATGCACGAGATACTGAGCCGTATCAGTGACGTCAGCCAACTTGAAGACGTACTTTGCAAGGGACGCGAAGAAGGTATCATCGGTGAAGGCGAAGAATGGGACAACATCATCAGGCATATTGTCGAAGGTTTCCGCAATCCGCTGGTAGCATCATGGTTCAATGCCGAAAACAGCGTCTACAACGAGTGCAGCATTGCAAGCAAACTGGCTGACGACGATGATATCGCAAGCCTCGACAAAAAGAGCGCACAGCCTTGTATCCTTCGCCCTGACCGTGTCGTCATTAGCGGCAACAGCATTACCGTCATCGACTATAAGTTCGGTCACCCGGACAAGACATACCACGACCAAGTAAAAGCATACATGGAACTTCTGCGCCAAATGTACCCAAAGCATGAGGTACAGGGATACATCTGGTACATCATGACGGGCGGACCTGTAAAAATATGACGAATGAAAAGTTTTCTTAACATCATAGCAGCCGACATGCTGGCACACTTCTCCTGCAACATGCGGGATGTCACGGTTGTCTTCCCTGGCAAGCGTGCAGGAATGTTTCTCAACCGCGAATTTGCCCTCTTGAGTGACAAGCCGGTGTGGACGCCTCGCTACTGTACGATGGGCGACCTCTTCCAAAGTCTCACATCGCTCCAAGTGGCCGACCCTCTGAGGTGCGTCTACATGCTGCACAGCGTCATGCAGGATGTATTGGGAGCCGACTATACCGAGACGCTCGACGAATTCTGGAGCTGGGGCGAGGTTCTCATGGCCGACTTCGACGACATAGACAAGCACATGGCTGACGCAAAAGCCATCTTCACGAACATAACAGACCAAGAGCGGCTCAAGAGCCTGGACTACCTTGACGACCGCCAACGTGAGACACTGAAGCGCTTCTTCGGACGCTTCTCGCTGGAAAACAGCACACATCTTCAAGAGAAATTCCTGCACACGTGGAGCCACATGCACGAGATATATACGACACTGCGCGAGCGGCTGCTTGCCGACGGACAGCTTTGGGAAGGCGCACTCTTCCGCCACGTGGCAGAACAAATGCAGTCCGACGAAAGCCTCGTAAAGCAGGTTCTGCAGGACAAGCGCGCCATCGTCTTCGCGGGATTCAATGTGCTGAACAACGTGGAGCACACCATGATGAGCACTATCCAGCGGGAAGGCAAGGCACGCTTCTACTGGGACTATGACATCTATTACTGCGACCCCAAGGCCGACCACGAGGCCGGATATTTCATGAAGCAGAACCTGAGAGACTTCCCCTGTGCCGTCAGCGATACCAGCGTCTTCGACAATTTCAGCCGGCTCAGTGATGTGACATTCATCGCCTGTACGTCCAACAATGCAGCCGCACGCTATGCAAACACCTACATCACCCAAAATACGACACCGTCCGGCAGCACTGACACAGCAGCACAGTCCCCTGCCTTCAGTCCGCTTGCTGTCGTTCTTGCAAACGAGGCATTGATGCAACCCGTCCTGCATGCCATTCCCGAATCGGAGAAAGAGGTGAACGTGACGATGGGCTTCCCAGTCACCGACACGCCTGTATACGGCATCCTCACGGCTTTGCTACGATTGCAGACAGAGGGCTACGACACCACGCTCCACCGCTTCCGCTACCCCTTTGAGCAGTCGTTGCGGCGGCAACCGTTCTTCGAGTTGCTGGACGAAGAGCAGTGTTTCGTCTATCATGGCGACGAGACAAAGGCACTGCTCGACTACCTGCTTCTCCACCTGCGCCGCATTGCCGCATATTACGCCCAGGCAGAAGAGCCCGGCATCTTCGAACAGCTCTACAGCGAGACGGCCTATCGCATCGACCGCATGCTGTGCCTGCTGCGCGACCTCGTACAGCATCCGCGCCATCCGCTCAACATCCTGCCCGGCACGTTGCGACGACTGCTGCGACAGATGACGGCGACCGCCAAGATTCCCTTCCACAGCGAACCGGATCGCGGCCTGCAGGTGATGGGCGTGCTTGAGACACGATGCCTCGACTTCGAACACCTGCTCCTGCTCTCTGCAGAGGAGGGCAACCTGCCGCGCAGCACGCATGCCAACTCATTCATCCCTGCCAACCTGCGCGATGCGTTCGGACTGACGACACAGCGCCACCGCATTGCCGTCTACGCCTATTACTTCTATCGTCTGATACAGCGCTGCGAGCACCTCACATGCGTCTACAACGAAAGCACGAGCGACGGCACACAGCACGAAATGTCGCGCTTCCTCAGGCAGATGCTTGCCGAGACAAGCATCCCCGTCCGTACACTCTGGCTTCGCAGCAGGCCGGAAGTGAAGCCCGTCCAGCCCCTTGTCATAGAGAAGACCGACGACGTGATGGCGCAGCTGCACCGCCGCTACGACCAGAACCTGCCCGAGGGCGAACACATCAATCTCAGCCCCTCCGCCATCAATGCCTACATGGCATGTCCCATGATGTTCTATCTGGACAACGTGCTGCGCATCCGCCGCGAGGACGAGCCTGAGGACGGCATATCAGCCGACGTCATCGGCAACATCTTCCACGACGTGGCCGAGTTCTTCTACGACAGGCTGCAGGAACAGGCCAAGAGCGACACCATCACCGGGGACATGCTCTGCACGAGGAAGGCAGACGGTTCGCCCGTCGTCAGGGACAGCATCCTCCGCGAGCTGCAACTCATGCTCCACACGGCATTCGACGTCTGCTGGTTCCATCCCACGAAGGACTTCGACCGCCACGACGAGCTGCGCCGCCGCCATCGCCGGGCAAAGGAGATTGCAGCTGCTGCCACCTACAAGGGCACGGTGCTCATTGCCCGCGACGTATTGCTGCGCTACCTGCTCTCACTCGTCCGCTACGATGCCCGGCACGCGCCTTTCCGCATCATCGGGGCAGAGCGGGAGCGGACGACGGACTTCGACGTACACGGGGCGAGCATCAGGGTTGGCGGCCGCATCGATCGCATCGACGAAATGGACGGACACCTGCGCATCGTCGACTACAAGACCGGCATGCACGAGCCGGACAAGGAGAAGGTGAAGATGGAGAACGTGGTCAGCCTGACGGCAAGGCACGAGCGCTACTATCTGCAGACGTTCCTCTACGCGCTGGCAGAGACACGGCAGCCGGAAGCCACGCTGCCCATACGTCCCACGCTCTTCTTTCCCGGCAAGAGCGTAGCGGACGACTACGACCCGACGCTCATGATTGACGGCGAAGCGGTGGACGACTTTGCCCGACAGCATGCAGAGACCTTCCGCGAAGGGCTGCAAACCATCCTCGACGACATCTTCGACCCGGCAAAGCCTTTCGCCTGCACCACCGACGCGAGAGCCTGCACCTACTGCAAGCTACAGCTCCTCTGCGGGAAGAAACAATAGTCACGGACAAATCATAGTCACGGACGAGACGCAGACAAACCGCAGTCACAGACAAGACGCATTCACAAACAAGACGCATTCACGGACAAAGGAACAAACGGACAAAGGTCCGTGACACAATAGAGCAAGGGCACCTAACCTCACGGTCGGGTGCCCTTAATGTCACTAATATACAGTCTCTATTAAAAAACTAACATCTCTCACTTTCTTACCATTCGTTCCATACGCTGCCGCTGCTCCATGAGGGTGCGGGCGTATGTTCCTTGGTGTACATCTCGTTGCCTGTGATGCCTGCGTCACAAGCTATTGATTCTGCGAGCATGTTCTGAATCTCTGCGCGGAATATTGATGTCTCAGGTGCTATATATGTCTTTTTCATTGTCTTTAACTGTTTAGGGTTATTTTACCAATACTTTCTTGCCGCCTACGACGTAGATGCCCTTGACGGTCTTCGCTACGCGCTGGCCTGCGAGGTTGTAGAGGGCAGTGCCTTCAGCCGTGTTGCCGTTCTCTATGCCTGCGATGCCCGTTGCGTCGTCGCCGAAGATGAAGGTGAGTCCCTTCACTCCGCTTGCATCATCGAGCGTGAGGTAAGCCTTGAAGCCTGCTGCGCCTGTACCAGTGTAGGTGTAGAAGCCGGGTACTTTTGCCTCTGTGGGCTGCTGAAGGGTGAGGATGCTGCTTGTTACCTCCTGACCGAGGCCGCCCTTGAGGTCGGATTCGATTGCTTCCATATTGCTCTCGCTCACGCTGAAGTTGTATGTTGCCGGCTCAGCCTGCAGCAATACAGCTGTCTGTGCAGGAAGGGTTGTTCCCCCGAATGCTGATCCCACGACTGGTGTCAGTTTGAGAGACTTCTCGTCTTCGCTGATTACGCCGGTGTAGGCTGTCACCTCTGCGGGAATCTCCAGTGCAACGGGGCTCCACAGTGTGGCGAAGCCTAACGAGCTGACGGTAATGGGGAGCTTGGTAATCTCTGTGAGAGTCCAGTTGAAGCTTGATCCGTCAGTCGTTACTCTTGCATCACCTTTTCTAACACATGGCACTTTTTCACCGGCACTGGTATTGTTCTTGTCGTGGAAATACTGACCACCGGAGCCTACGTAATACTTTCCTCTTTCATCACCTTCCCTGAAGGTTACAACAGATGCTGTTTCAGTTCCGTATACCCATTTCCACTGTGAGCTTGACATGGCGTTAGCCTTACCAGTGCTGAGGTTTATCAGGTATTGGCCGTCGAAATAGAAGATGGTCGTTGCATCTTCTGTACCTGACATGGTAAACGTCTTGTTGTCGTTATCAGCGATACGCTCAGAAAGATACATTTCACTTATACCCTCGAGGCGGAGGAAGGTGCCTGGCTGCGGCATGTTGAGTGTAAGAGTTGCGATAGCTGCTTCGAGTGCCTCGCGTGCAGCGGTGAGTGATTCTATTGTAGCGTCTGTGCTGGCTACTGCAGCATTTGCTGCTTCGAGTACAGAAGCATAGTCGCTGCTTGCGCTATATTCGCCAAGGCCATCACCAGTGGTGACTGACGCAACACTGGCAATTAATGCCTTCAGTGCCTCACGGTAGGGTTCGGGATTTTCTATCTTTCTCATGATTTCCTTGATGAGTTCTGGGTCTGCTTCGCCTCTTTCGATGAACTGCATCGGTATGCCACCGTCTCCTACTGCATCATATGTGATAACAGGACCTGTATAGCTCGTGCTGATTGACATTGCGTAGGATCTTTCTGTCGCCGTAGCTAAAGTTGCCAGTATGCGGACTTTTGGTGTAGCAACTTCGTGTCCCATGCCGTCGTCAAGCGTTATATAAGAAGGTGTATCAGAGAATATCCATGTTGGGCCATAACTTCCCTTTCCTACTGTTGCAAACTGCTCCTTGCCTACGTTGTACATGTAGTAAAGCCCATCCTTTTCTACGAAGCCCCACAGGGTGTTGGGATCTTTTCCGTCAAGTGTTTCAGTCGTATACCAGAGGTATTTTGCATTATCGCTTGTTGCATCAGTCGCATTGTCATGGCTTGGGTCATATACCATCGAGCCGCGTGAGCTGGTTATGGTATAATATACTCCAGTTTGTGGAAGATAGTTTACACTGCTTGAATGATTATCAAGAATCTGCGGTAATGCGTTATTCAATGTGTAGCATGCCTCTTGCTTGTTTTCATTACTTCTTGCAGACGCAATCGCTTGATTCAAGTCATTAACACAGTCTTCTGATGTCGGATAGCCTGGTGTTTTTGCTTGCGATTGCTTGATAGCTTCTTCCACATCATTTATTACAATTTCCAATATATCCTCCCATTCGAGTGCTTCTTCAACTAAGAAAGTTGAACCTGCACCTGTTGCTGCCAAAGTTGTGTTCCAGAATCTGAATTTTCCACCATTCAGATTGATGTAGTTGTCTGCTGTATTCTCGAATTTAAGAGTAAATCCATTGCCGTTCTTGCCAAGTACCCAAGTATGTGTTCCGTCACGCATTACGGCATTTCCTATACCATCATCTGTCGCTTCCTTTGTAAGAGTTTGGCTTGAACCAGTTTCCCTGTTGTAGACAATAAGTTTGTATGGATTGCCTGCAAACGCCCACTGATAGTTGAAGTGACCCTTATCAAGTAGTGATGCTTTTGCCGGTGTATAGGGTTCTGTTTCATCAACAAACACATCTTTGGGGTCTCCTGTGTGTATAATCATTGTATACCACTTCGCATCCCCATAGCTTGCTGATAGCTCAAACGGGAAGATGTCTTTGTTGAGCTTTGCATTGACATAGATTGTACCCGATGCGGTTATATTTTCAATTGGTTGTGTGAATTGTGCATCGCTGTAAAATTCATAGTTGCAATAATCATTTTTAAGTGAAGCAGGGAATTTGTCTGACACCTTCACAACTCTGTTATGAACAGGCATTGAGATATTACTACTGCTTGCGACAGGTTCCTGTTCGTTTTCATAATATACTTCATACGAAATGTTAACAGGTTCTTGGTATTCTTCAAGCTCGACCGAATACACTTTCCAGACATTATTGCCGGATGTTGCGGTATTGACACCCGATCCCCAAAGAACCACGTCTTTACCTGCTCCATTATTGTCAACACGAGAACCGCCCTTTGTCAAATAGTTCCATCCAAAGGTTGTAGATCCAGATACAGTAATATAAAATGCAAATGTTGCTGCATCTTCTTTGCTTTCTGTTGCTAAAGAATTTCCGTTTGTTGTTATGTAGCAACCATCTGCAAACTGCATTGTGTATAAATCATCACCAACGCTGAAGAAACGAATCAGATATTGTTTATTTTCTTCGAATTTGTTTCCGTCCAGCGTTGATTGATTAATTGTATTTGCAGCTCTTTTTAATGTTTCACCTGCACCTACGTTTACAACAGGACTTTCTCCATCACGGTTTTGTGTTATAAGATACCAATGGTCATTGTCGTCCTCTGATGTAGCAGGAATGATTGATGTTGACGGAGTCTGGCTTATCTTCAAGCCCTGAGTTACGTCCGCCCATGCTGCACCTCCTACTGCAATGAATGCGAAGAGGGATAGTAGTAGTTTTCTCATAGTTTTTTTTTGAT
>JAFLUV010000049.1 GCA_022508635.1 Prevotellaceae bacterium | reverse complement strand
GTGCACCATACTGCATGTCGTAGCCTTTCTTTCCAAGCAGTTGACGAGCTTCGGGGGTGACTTCAAGCGTATGCCCCATGTCGCTGACGCGGCCGGTCAGAGGACGTAGTTCAATGTCGACAATACGCAGCAGGTCCTCTTCGGACAGGTGGTCGAAATAAACAACGTTGTCCAGTCGGTTCAAGAACTCTGGTGCGAATTGCTTTTGCAATGCCTTGCGTACGATGTCGCGATTTTGTTTCTTGCCGGATGTCGCGTCTGTTTGACTTTGGAAGCCGATGCCGTTGCCGAAGTCGCGTATTTGTTTCGTGCCACAATTGCTGGTCATGATGATGACGGTATTGCGGAAATCTATGGTGTTGCCGTTGCCGTCGGTCAGCCGGCCTTCGTCCATCATTTGCAGGAGGAGGTTGAATACGTCGCCATGCGCCTTTTCTATTTCGTCGAGCAAGACGATGGAGTAGGGCTTGCGGCGCACTTGCTCGGTGAGCTGTCCGCCTTCGTCATAGCCGACGTATCCAGGAGGCGCACCCACCATGCGGCTGACCGTGTGCTTCTCCATGTATTCGCTCATGTCGACACGGATGATGGCATCGGACTTCCCAAAGAGTTCTTCTGCCAGGCATTTTGCTAAATATGTCTTGCCTACGCCCGTAGGTCCTACGAAGAGGAAGGTGCCGATGGGGCGCTGCGGGTCTTTGAGGCCGACGCGGCTGCGCTGGATGGCTCTTGTCACGGTGGCTACCGCCTCGTCCTGTCCGATGATGCGATGGCAAAGAGCTTCCTTCATGGTGCGTAGCCTGCGGTTTTCTTCCTCGCCGATGCGTTGGACGGGTATGCCGGTCATTGTGCTTACGACATCGGCTATCACGTGTTCGTCCACGGTGATTTGCTCTCCCTGCCCGATGCTCTTCTCCCAAGCTTGCTGTGCTTCGTTTAGCTCCTTCTGAGCCATGAGGCATTTGTCGCGCATGTCGGCGGCCAGTTCGAAGTCTTGATGCTCTGCGGCTTCGTGTTTCTTGCGGTCGAGGTCTTCCACGATTTTCTCCAGTCGGGTGATTTCCTCTGGAACGTGGATATTTTGTACATGCATGCGGCTACCTGCTTCATCGAGGGCATCGATGGCCTTGTCAGGGAAACTGCGGTCGGTGATGTATCGTCCGGTCATCTTGACACAGGCTTCCAAGGCATTGTCCGTATAGCGGACGTTGTGGTACTCCTCATAGCGCTCGCGCAGGTTCTGGAGTATCTGAAGCGTCTCTTCGGCGGTAGCAGGAGCCACTTGTATTTTCTGGAAGCGTCGCTCCAATGCGCCGTCCTTCTCTATGCTCTTTCTGTATTCGTCGAGTGTGGTGGCACCGATGCATTGGAACTCTCCGCGGCTCATTGCCGGCTTAAGCATGTTGGCCGCATCCATCGAGCCGGCTGCATTGCCTGCGCCGATGAGGGTGTGTATCTCGTCAATGAAGACGATGATATCGGGGTTCTGTTGCAATTCCTTGATGATGCAGCGCAGGCGCTCCTCGAACTGGCCGCGATACTTCGTTCCTGCCACGATGCTTGCCAAGTCGAGCACCACGATGCGCTTCTTCCACAATGTGCGGCTCACGCGATGCCCAATGATGCGTTGTGCCAGCCCTTCCACGATGGCACTCTTGCCCACGCCCGGCTCGCCGATAAGGATGGGGTTATTCTTCTTGCGGCGGTTCAGTATCTGTGCCAGGCGTTCAATCTCCTTTTCGCGTCCTACGACGGGGTCAAGGAGTCCCTCGGCTGCAATCCGTGTCAGGTCGGTGCCGAAGTTGTCGAGGGCGGGTGTCTTGCTTTCCTGCTTTTTGTGTGTGCGGACAGGAATGACATTGTTCTCCATTCCTGCGGAAATGGGTTCCATGTCTTCGTCCTCGTCTTCATTTTCGTCGTTGTATCCGCAGGAATCCTTGGTTCTGAGACCTGATTTGTCAGCTGTCTCCATCATCTTTTCATAAGTTTTTTCGTAGGTGATGTCAAGGCGTTGTAGGATGTCGCTCGCCTCGTTGTCGTTGGCTTTTAGGATGGCGAGCAGGACATGGATGGGCTCAATGCTTTTCGATTTCATCAAGCTGGCTTCGAGGCGACACAGACGTATGATGCGGTTTGCCTGGGTGTCGAAGTTCATGTCGGCGGGTGTTGGCGATATGGGTACTGTGTGCAGGCGGGCAGTTTGTTCCAGCTGACTTTTAAGAGTTGTCAGGCCATTTGGCAGATAATAAGCCAAGAGTTGCTTTGCTTTGTTGTCCGTATGGCGCAGTATTCCCAACAGCAAATGCAGGGGCGATACGCTGGCGCTATGCAGGCGGCTGGCTTCTTCTTTGCTGAAGTTCAGTATGTTGAATGTCTCTGGTGAGAAGTTTGTCGTCATGTTTGTCTTTTGTTGTCTGCTTTTATATTACAAAAGCCGTGCCAGACGACACCTTATCTAAAGCTTCTTGTTGTCGTTTGTGTTTTTTCAGGTCGTTCCTGCATTGTAAGGCGGGAGAAAACAGCTACACATGATGACTATTTTTATTCTCTTGTTCAAGGGATGGAACAGGATTCAAGGTCTCGTTGTTCTGCTTTTGCCGGACTTCATTGCCCTGGATTCTTGCCTTAAGGCGAAGCAGGTCGTCTCGCAGAATCTGATAGGGCGCACTCTGCTTGAAGGCGATGCTTTTGCGTAACATCAGGTCGATGGGCGACTGGCTGTGCTGGTAGCTGGCGAGCTCGTTCTGCTTTTGCGTCCTATGGACGGCAAGCATCGAGATCTCCTTCTCCCTTTCGCGTCGTAGTATGGCACAGAGTGGCGTGAGTAGCGGCAGCACGACGCCTTCCATGAGGGAATGTCCCTGTATATATAAATATGTGTCGGAGGGAGAGATGCCGAGTTCTTCCTTCAGGCTTGTCCGGAGTTCCAGGTAGGACTTCTTTGCCTTGGGGAACTTACGATGCAACCATCCGACCTGTTTGTTGACACGCTCGCGCAAGGCTTCGAGGGCTTGTTCCGGATGCCAGGGGTTTATGTCGTGGAAAGTAATGGTTCTGGTGAAGTCTGTCTGGCAGTAGGCGTTGGCATGTCCGTAGCGGTGCACCCAGACGCTCCAGACGAAAAGTGGCCAGATGATGAGGCTGTACTCCTCCATGAACCCTTGCAAGGAGAAGAGCGTGCGGTCGTTCAGCGTGCTCATGACGCAAGCTGTGTGTAGGGCAGGGGCATAGCACTGGTAGTTCTCGATGGAATAGACATAGGTGTGCATGACGTAGGGGGAGGAGATGAGTGTGCGGCTCACATCTGTGCTTCCCTGCATGAGATAGTCATAGTCGGCGTCTACGCAGGCTATCATATAGTTGCCCAGCGATGGGCCAAGGTGATTCATGAGAGCTGCTTTCTTGCCCTTGCTGAGGTTGCGGCGTGAGGGCAACATTACCTCGAACTGCACATGCTCGTCCTCGAAGTCTTGCAGGACAGAGCGCCAGAAGAAAATGTCGTCGTAGCTCTCGACGTATGCTACGATCTTCTTTTTCGTGCCCTGTGGTCGCAGACGTGAGGCAAACTCGATGTAGGCGGAGTTGAGGTGGTCTTGCAGCCGTTTGGCCATGATGCGTGTCGGGTTTTATAAGCGTTATTTTACCCCTACTTCAATGTCTCTGACGTCCGTCACGTGGTCGCTCCAGCCCTTCATGATGACAGCCGGGCTATGTGTTGTCAGGATAACCTGTACGTTGGGGTTGAGTTCAAGTAGCAGGTCAAGCAGCCTCTGCTGCCATTCTATGTGCAGGCTGACCTCTGGTTCATCCATGAAGAGGACGAAGGGTTGCTTGTTCTGCACCAGCACGGTGAGTAGTATGATAAGCATCTGTTTCTCCCCGCTGGAGAGCTTGTAGGGAGAAATAATTTCACCATAGGAATCAAAGTAGATCTCATTGTGGTCGCGACGTATCGTCTTGCCCGTGTCAATGAAAAGTTCGTCGATGATGTCTTGGAAGTGCGTCTTCTCGCCGGCAAGTTCCTGCACTTTGGCTGTTGCCTGCTGGTCCTGACTGATGAGGAGCTCCACCATGCGGTTGGAGAGGTTAACTTGATAGTCGAGCCATCTGCGTTGTAGCTGATAGAGGTGCAGATCCAGCTCCGTGTGGAGTTGTGCATCCGTGACATTGTTCAGCAATTCGCTGGTGAGGATGGGACGGTCAATCGACCGGATGACATCAAAGTCGACAATCGAGGCCTCGTGCGGATAGAAAGTAATGTGTACGCCGTCGCTTCGTCGCTTATCCTTGTTGATGTCCAGCAGGTGCTTGATGACGTGGTTCAGTATGGTGCTTTTCCCTACGCCGTTGACACCGCTCAGGATGTTCACGTCGGGTTGCAGATCCCAGCAAATGTGCTTGTGCCCGTTCCACAAGGCATCAATCTCGATCCGTTCGATGTATTGTCCGTTCATGTTTTTCAAAAGAGAGTTTGGGAATTCCAGGGATAGGAGGCGGCGCCCACCGAGAAAGTTCCTAGTGCACGCTCCAGTTTGTCTCGCGTCAGGGGGATGTGTGCCATCCTCGCACTATCGCGTCCTATGTATTTGCGTATCTTGTTGGGCAGGCGGTGCCAATTGTCTTCTATGCTGGAGTCGCCCAATCGTTCCTTGCCCACGTATGCGATGATGACAGGCAAATGGTAGCGGTTTACGGCTTTGCTGATTTGCCAGTTCAGGATGGGACTCTCAACGTTTGTGAAGTTGGAAATGAGCACCAGCAGATTGTCCGCCTTTGCCATAAGTCTCAGCAGACGGTTCTTGACAGTGCTATCCACCAGGTCGTCGTGTTCAGAAGAAAAGAAAATTTCTTCCATATTGAGAAAAAAGAAGCGGGTAGGATTCATGCTTTGCCACGTTTTTAGCTCTTGAAAAGTATGCAGGTTGCTGTTTACGTGGTCGAGAACGCCTATTGCATCGTATGCAACATAAGTTTTGTTCGTGTTCATCGTGTCCGGTTTTGTATACAAACATGTGTCTTTAGGGACAAAGTTACGCATTTGGTGCAAATAATGCAAGAAAAGATGAAAAGAATAGAAAATTAATAGAATTATATTTGTATCTTTGTGGCAAAATACAGCAAATAGAGATCGTATGATAAAGAAATTCTTGCTATTATTGACCACTTTCTGCTCGCTCACCTCTCAGGCTCAGCCTCTGGTGGTGGCTCATCGCGGTTATTGGCGTCTGGAAGGCAGTGCTCAGAACTCCATCGCTTCGCTTCGTGAGGCGGCAGCAATAGGATGTTGGGGCAGTGAGTTCGATGTCTGGATGACGGCGGATGGCGTGCCTGTTGTCTTTCACGATGCTACGGTGGACGGCATACGCATAGAGGACACCACCTATGCCGTGCTGATGAACTTGAGACTACAAAACGGGGAGTTCATCCCCACCTTGCAGCAATATCTTTCCGAGGCAGTTCGCTGGCCGGATGTCCGGCTGGTGTTGGAGGTCAAGTCCCATCGCAATGCAAAGCGCAATATGCAGGTGTCGGAACTTTCCGTTGAGCTGGTCAAGATGCTTGGTCTTGAAGAGCGCACGGACTACATATCTTTCAGCCGGGATGCATGCACGGAACTTCATCGGCTGGCACCCGATGCCCACGTTGCTTACCTGTCGGGTGACTTGACTCCAGCGCAGGTAAAGGAGATGGGACTGACGGGTATCGACTACAACATGGATGTCTTTGACAAGCATCCGGAATGGCTGGAAGAGGCCAAGAAACTTGGCCTGGAAGTCAACGTGTGGACGGTGGATGGTAAGGATGCCCTCGAACGCTTTGCAAAAATGCCTGGAATAGACCTTATTACGACCAACGACCCTGACATCTTGCATACAATACTGAAAAAATAATCTCTCACGTTTTTGGGGGATTAAAGCTGAAAGTTATCAATATGAGCAAGCAAAATAAAGCAGACAAAAAGAGAGTGGCAACGGACAAGAAGTCTCGCAAGATTTCCTATCGTAATTGGGTGACTCCGGAGTTTGTGGAAGAAGTCAGCAAGCAGATTGTCTTGAAGCTGATGATCGAAAAGAAATATCGCGATCCGAAGTACTCTGCAAAGCAATTGGCAAGAGAAATTGGCGTCAATCCACGACAGATAAGTGCAGTCGTAGCAGTACGTTTTCAGCAAAACTACTCGAAACTGGTCAGCGACATGCGTGTCCGTGAGGCAATGTATATGTTCCAGGACAGCCATTTCGATGATATGACAATAGAGGACGTTGCCATTAATGTTGGTTTCACCACACGGCAGAGTTTCTATGCTGACTTCAACCGACTCAGCGGAATGACTCCGCGTGAGTACCGTATTCTACATCATAGCGGAGCAGACGATGCCAACCAAGAGGCATGAGTCAGATATTACCTTCTTCAGTGCTGCAAGAGCGCTTCGCTGACTTGCAACTGCTTCGTTACGAAGTACCTGGATTTACCAGCCTCCCACTCCGGCAGAAGTTACTGATTTATTATTTGGCAGAAGCCGCGCTTTTGGGGCGCGACATTCTATGGGATCAGAACTGCTCTTGTGGACTTCAACTTCGCCAGACGTTAGAAGCTATCTATGTGAACTATGATGGTCCTAAAGATTGCGTCGAATGGCAGGCTTTTGCTATCTATATGAAGCGCGTCTGGTTCTCCAATGGCATTCATCACCATTACAGTTGTCAGAAGTTCGTACCGGATTTCAGTCGTGAATTTTTCCTTCACGAGGCAAAAAGGCTTGATGCTTCTGTGTTCTCGCTCCGTCCAGGTGAGACAGCAGACCAGATGCTTGAGAAAATGGCAGACATTATCTTTTGTCCCGACGTGATGCCTCGGCGTGTCAACACTACTGATGGCGAAGATCTGTTGCTTACCTCTTCGTGCAATTATTATAATGAAAGCATAACGCAGGCCGAGGCCGAAGCTTTCTATGCAGACTTGAAGCAGAAGGCTGACCCTTGCCGTCCGCCTATGCTGGGTATGAACAGCCGCCTGGAGCGTGCCGCAGATGGCACTCTCTTCGAGAACGTGTGGCGGAGTGGCGGACTTTACGGAGAAGCCATCGATCGCATCTGCAATGCTCTCATGCATGCCCGAACGTATGCAGAAAATGAGCAACAAAAAGCCGTCATGGACAAACTGGTGTCGTTTTATCGCAGTGGGGATCTTCAGACGTTCGACGAATATAATATCCTTTGGGTACAGGAAACAGAGAGTGAAGTGGATTTTACAAACGGCTTCATTGAGGTCTATGGTGATCCGCTCGGGCTGAAGGCCAGTTGGGAAGGCTATGTCAATATCATCGACCACGAAGCGACCAGACGTGCCAAAGCGTTGAGCGACAATGCGCAGTGGTTCGAAGACCACTCTCCTGTTGACCCTCGTTTCCGAAAGAAAGAGTGTCGCGGAGTCAGTGCCAGAGTAATAAGTGCCGCCATGTTGGGCGGTGATCTCTATCCTGCCAGTGCCATAGGCATCAACCTGCCCAATAGTAATTGGATTAGAGCGGAGCATGGTAGCAAAAGCGTTACGATAGCCAATCTGACATGCGCCTACAACAAGGCTGCCAAGGGGAGTGGCATGCGGCAAGAGTTCGTCATAGACGAGGCAACATGCCAGCTGCTTGATAAGTACGGGGATGTTTGCGACGACTTGCACACTGATTTGCACGAGTGTCTTGGTCATGGCAGCGGGCAACTTCTCCCGGGCGTGGATGCTGATGCACTTCGTGCCTATGGCAGCACGATAGAGGAGGCACGTGCTGACCTTTTCGGTCTTTACTACATAGCTGACCCGAAACTCGTGGAATTAGGGCTTCTGCCCGACGGCGAAGCCTATAAGTCGCAATACTACAGCTACCTGCTCAACGGATTGCTGACGCAGATGGTGCGCATTGAGGACGGCAATAATATAGAGGAGGCACACATGCGTAATCGTGCTCTCATTAGCTGGTGGACGCTCGCCAACTACCCGGAAGCTGTAGGAATCATGGAGAAGGACGGAAAGCACTATGTTGCAGTGTACGACTATGCTATGCTCCGTCAGGCATTCGGCACGCTGTTGGCAGAGGTGCAACGCATTAAGAGCGAGGGCGACTATGAGGCAGCCAGACAACTCGTGGAGCAATATGGCGTGAAGCTTGATGTACAGCTGCACCGCGAGATACGCGAACGTTATCGCCGGCTCGACATTGCTCCCTACAAGGGATTTATCAATCCACGCTACACGTTGGTGCGCGATGCTACGGGCTGCATCACGGATGTCAATATCAGCTATGATGAGGCATACGACGAACAAATGCTTCGCTACGGCAGGCAATACCGCACACTATGTACCGAGCCGTCCCCGTTTGTTCGTCAGACAGAGCGTGAGATAAAAAAAGAGTTGCGTGCAAGCATGAACGGCATCCTGTCTGCTCGGATGAGGGAAGCTGGCATGTCATTCCAGCTCATCTTCGGCACAGAATTGCCACGACTGCGTAGCATTGCTGACGAGTTCCCTTGCGATGTCGCCCTTGCCGAACACCTCTGGCAGCAGAGCATCCGGGAGACCAGACTGCTTGCCATGATGCTTATGCCGCCTGAAGACTTCACCATGAAGAGGGCAAACCGGTGGGCAGAGACAATGATGACGGCAGAAGAGGCACAAGTCCTGTCGAAGATACTCCTGCCATACGTTCGGGAAGCCAAAGCCATCAGTCTTTCCTGGCTTGTAGAAGGGCATCAACTTCCTGCCACAAGTGCGTGCCTCTGCCTGCGACATTTGCTTTCCAGAGGCGAAATGCTCAGTGCTGAGGAGCGTCAGACTATCAGAGAATGCCTTGATAATTTGTTAGCATCAGCTGGCCTTCACTTACGCAAAGCAATTCAAGCACTCACAGAAATATTAAATAAGGATTAAATAACGTGAGTTCGCTCAATATCCCTCTGGGGATTGTATCATCTGGTTTTCTCTTACTGCTCGTCGATGTTCACAATCGTGTAGTGCTTGCTGCCTAAACCGATTTTCTCGGCATGGTCGATGGTGTGCGTGCCATGCTGCTCCCTGATGCGTGCGATGAGCGGCTGGTTGTCGTTGTCCTCGCTGGGTTCCATGCCCATGATGATGTCTACGCAGGCCTGGTCGAGTGCCACGGGGTCGAGCGATGCCAGTATGCCGTAGTCCTTTAGCTTTACGGGTTCGGGTGTCGCCACGCAATCGCAGTCTACCGTCATGTTGTTCATTACCGAGATATAGATGACTTTCTTGCCGCCGTCAAAATAGTCGTGCACGGCTTGTGCCGCCGCAGCCATGGATTCCAGGAAGCCGTCCTGGTCTTCCACGTGTTCCCATAGTCCCTCCAGTACTTGCTGGTAGCCTGCCGTATGGATGTAGGCTTTTCCGTTGGCAGATGCTACGCCGATGGAGGCGTTCTTCAGTACGCCGCCAAGTCCGCCCATCGGGTGGCCCTTGAAGTGGGCGAGGTTAATCATGAAGTCGTAGTTCTTCAAGTGGCTTCCCACGATGTCGTACTTGATGTGGGTCGTGTCCTGCACGGGGATGTTGAACTCGCCCTCCTCGTCCATCAGGTCTACTTTGAACGCAGGCAGGAATCCGTGGTCGCGTATCGTTTGCCAATGCGCTTCGGAGGTATTGCGCTTGCCGTCGTAGGCGGTGTTGCACTCTACGATAGTGCCCTGCACTTCATCTACCAGTTGCTTGATCAGCTCGGGTTTCAAGTAGTTGGGGTTACCTGATTCGCCCGTAGATATTTTTACTGCTACGTTTCCTGTAGCCTCGCGCCCTAATGCTTTGTAGATTCTGACCAGTGCTTCGGGCGAAATCTCTCTGGTCAGGAATACTGTTGCTGCTGTTTCCATGCTATCTGTTTCAGTTAAGTTTGCTTTTGCTGTTTTGTTGCCACAGGCTCCACACATTAATGTGCCGACTGTCAGCAGAGTAATAAGTCCCATTGCTTTCATCTTTCAATTTCGTGTTTTAGATTTTTATAGGTTTCTTAGGAGGAGCAAAGATAGCTCTTTTTCCTGACATATAGAAGCGATGCGGTTCAAGTGTTCGCCTGGACAGTGTCTTTTTCCTCGTTTCTTGCCGTCGTTGGCAAAAAATGCCTATATTTGTGGAAATTCCTATGTACTTCATGCCGATAGATATGTGTCTTCGTCTCTGTGAAAGAGTAAACAATGCATATATGCAACATAAAACAGCGTATACATTATAATATTATATATATGATTATATTATGACAGTCCTCCTCACGACAGACGATAAGCCCCGTGACACCGAGAAGGAGGGAAAGCTCTGCGAAGTGCGGGAAAACGAAGCGAAGAGAAAAATTCTTCACTGCGGACTATGAACTATGAACTAAATTTCGTACCTTTGCACCTTGGCTATGAGTAATAAACCAGAGACCTCCATATCCGCTCGTGAGCAGTTGAAACGCTACATGGAGCAGAGAGCCATGCGCAAGACGCCTGAACGTGACGAGGTATTGCGCGTGGTGGAGATGGCAGGCGGCATATTCACTATTGACGAGCTTGCCGGACTCATGTGCGAGCATGCCAAGTTCCAAGTGAGCCGTGCCACGCTCTTCAACACGATGGAGATGCTCTGCGATGCAGGTCTTGTCATCAAGCACATGCTGGCTACCGCAGCACATTACGAACTGCGAGGAGATGCCAACCCGAAGGCCTACACCATCTGCCGGCAGTGTGGCACTATCACGCGTGTGACAGCCGGCACAGCCAAGCTCGCCTTGCAGAACCTGCGCGTCCGCTACTTCAGCAGGGAAGACACGCTCGTCTACATGCACGGCCTTTGCCGCAAGTGTCAGGCGAGAAAGAGTCATCAAATCAAAAAACAACAGAAAACAAAACAACAGGATAAGTCAGACAATAATGGAAAAAGGTAAAGTAGATGCCTTGCTCGGCATCGTCTTCGGCGACGAAGGAAAAGGTAAGGTGGTGGACGTCTTTACGCCCCGATACGATATAGTGGCACGCTATGCAGGCGGTCCTAATGCCGGACATACCATCATCTTCGGAGGAAAGAAGTTCGTGCTTCGCAGCATTCCCAGCGGTATTTTCGACGAGGGTAAGCTCAACATCATAGGCAACGGCTGTGTCATCGCTCCTGACCTCTTTATGCAGGAAGCACGCGAACTGGAGGCTGCCGGCTACGACCTCAGGACTCGTCTCCACATCAGCCGGCGCGCACACCTCATTCTGCCTACCCATCGTGTGCTCGACCGCGCCTATGAGGCTGCAAAAGGCAAGGACAAAGTAGGCACGACAGGCAAGGGCATCGGTCCTACCTACAGCGAGAAGGCCAGCCGTACAGGCCTGCGCGTTGGCGACATACTCGAGAACTTCCAGGAAAAGTATGCCGCACTGAAAGCCCGTCACGAACAGATACTCCGCGACCTCAACTACACCGACTACGATATTGCGGCAGAGGAGAAGCTCTGGATGGAGGGAGCCGACTATATGCGTCAATTCCCTCTCACCGATACTGAGATAGAGCTGGGCAAGGCAATCAAGGAAGGCAAAAAGGTGCTTGCCGAAGGTGCCCAGGGTACAATGCTTGATATTGACCACGGAACCTATCCCTTCGTCTCCTCCTCCAATACCGTGAGCGGCGGCGTTTGCACCGGACTGGGCGTGGCACCAAACACGATAGGCGAGGTCTTTGGCATCTTCAAGGCATACTCCACCCGCGTGGGCAGCGGTCCGTTCCCCGTAGAACTCTTCGACGAGACAGGCGACAAGATACGCGAGATAGGCCATGAATACGGAGCAGTGACAGGTCGCAACCGCCGGTGCGGATGGCTCGACCTGGTGGCCTTGCGCTATGCCATCATGATAAACGGCGTGACGCAGCTCATCATGATGAAGAGCGACGTGCTCGACTCGTTTGCCGAGATAAAAGTCTGCACCAAGTATGCCAAGGACGGTGTCGTCATCGACGAGGTACCTTACAATATGGAAGGCTGGCAGGCTGTTTACGAGACGCTGCCCGGCTGGCAGACAGACCTCACCCAGATAACCAGCGAAAGCCAGTTCCCCAAGCAGTTCAAGGACTACATTGCCTATATCGAGCAGGCAACAGGCACGCCTATTACCATTGTCAGCGTCGGTCCCGACAGAACACAGACCATAGAGAGATAGTTCCCTCCGTCCTCCGCCGTAAGGAAGATGCCACAGCTACGCGCTATGTTCTCTGAAGCAAGGATACTGGTTCTTTGTCTCTTGTTTTCCCTCTTCCAAGGGGGAAAGCTTGGCGGAAGTCATGCCCATGCCCAGACGTATCAGCAGAATGTCAAGGCCGCTATTGAGGCCTTGGCTGCCGACTCGCTGGACAGGGCGGAGGATTTGATACATCAGGCCCTTCAGCTTGACCCGTCAAAGGAGTCCAATGCCGTCCTGTATCGCTACTTGGGCGAAATCTGTCAGCGCAGGGGAGAAGGCGACCGTGCGCTTGATGCCTACACCTTAGGCATTGGCGTCCTTCAGCATTCCGCATTGGGCAGCGACCAGAAATCTTCCCTCAGTGCCCTGTATCTGAGCAGGGCTTCTCTTTATTTGCAAAGGAACGACGAGGCACATGCCCTGGCTGACTATAACGAGGTGCTCACCCTCTTGCCCGACCAGGAAGAGGCTCTTTTCTTCCGTGCCTATATCTTTACCCAGCAGCGACGCAATAAAGAGGCGCGTGCCGACTATAGCCAGTTGTTGGAACTCAATCCTATGAATGAAGATGCTCGGTTAGGGCTGGCAGTCCTCAACAGCAGGGACAACCGTCCGCGCGAGGCAATGGAGCAGATCAACTCCCTCATCCTTTTCTTTCCGACACATGCCCGCCACTATATGGTAAGGTGTGGTTTTTATGAGCAACGCAAGGAATACGAGCGGGCTATGCAGGATGCGAAGAAGGCTATCGAGCTTGAGCCAGAGAATCCCGATTGCTACATTACGCGTGCCTCGCTTTACTTGGCCATGAGGAAGAAAGAGCTTGCCCGCCAGGACTGCCGGACAGCCATCCGTTTAGGCGCAAGCCAGGAACAGGTAGCTTCGCTACAATTCGAAAAGAAGGAACGATGACAAGGGAACAACTGCGACAAACGCTCAACACCATAACGCCTCTGCTGAATGAAGCTGATCCTGATTGGCACATCTTCGGCTCGGCAGCAGCATGGCTTGATGG
>JAFLUV010000048.1 GCA_022508635.1 Prevotellaceae bacterium | reverse complement strand
GAACGGACTCGGGGAAGTCGGCGAACGGACTCGGGGAAGTCGGCGAACGGACTCGGGGAAGTCGGAGAACGGACTCGGGGAAGTCGGCGAACGGACCCGGGAAAGTCGGCGAACGGACCCGGGAAAGCCGGGGCGGCGTGGGACAGACGGCTCCTCGGAAAGGGAGAGGCGAACTTTACGCAGGGGAGGCGTTACTTTCTTTTGCAGTTTGATTATTTTTCGCTATTTTTGCAGTGAAAAAAACCTAATTTTACCTTTTCCTGCCATGAAAAGAACCGGAACATTTTGGAGTCTCCTCACGACAACAGCATTCTGCATGGGGCTTCATGCACAGGTGAACATAACAGCAGACCTGACGCAGCGCGGCATAGAAATCAGCCCCACGCTCTACGGCATCTTCTACGAAGACATCAACCACGCCTCAGACGGCGGCCTGTATGCCGAGCTGATTCGCAACCGCTCCTTTGAGTACGATGCCGAAAAACCGGAATACTGGACGCCCAAAGGGTGCAGCATCAGCCTGACGACGGAGGGATTGCTGAACGACAAGCAGCGCCATGCCCTGAGGCTTGAGACAACGGAGCGCTTCGGAGGCATCAGCAACCCGGGATACTGGGGCATCAATGCCGTAAGCGGCACACAGTACAGGCTCTCATTCTGGATAAAACCCGTGAAAGGAAAACCCGGAACCATCAAGGCGGCACTCACGGACAAAGACGGAAAAGTCCTGGGAGAGAGCACCATCGACAAGAGACTCGGGAAGGGATGGCAGAAGATAGAGACCACCCTGACCGCAACGGAAAGCGACGGCCAAGCACTCTTCCGCCTGTCAATGCAAAATCCCTGCACCGTGCTGCTGGACGTGGTCAGCCTGTTCCCGCCCACCTTCAAAGGCAGGAAGAACGGCCTGCGCATCGACCTCGCCGAGAAGCTGCAAGCCTTGCACCCGGCCTTCGTGCGCTTTCCCGGCGGCTGCTATGTGGAAGGTAACCACAAACCCGAGAATGCCTACCACTGGGAACGAACGGTAGGACCGATAGAACAGAGACCAGGGCACATGAACGCCAACTGGGGATACCCAACCACCGACGGGCTTGGATTTCACGAATTCCTACAACTCTGCGAAGACCTGAACGCAAAACCGCTCTACGTGGTCAACATCGGCATCTGGCATGGCGGCTGCACACCATTAGACAGCCTACAGCCCTGGATAGACGAATGCCTCGGAGCCCTGGAGTACGCCAACGGCCCCGTCACCAGCCACTATGGCAGAATGCGCGCCCAGAACGGGCACCCCGAGCCCTTCAACATCGCCTATATAGAGATAGGAAACGAAAACTACAACTGGCACACGGAGGACAATTCCGACCAGAGCGACCACTACCCAGAACGCTACCGCATGTTCTACGACGCCATCAAGGCACAGTTCCCCGAAGTGCAGTGCATTGGGAATGTCGAATCCTGGGGCACAGACACGCCCAAGTGGAGGAACAGTCATCCGGTAGACATCATTGATGAGCACTACTACCGTAACCCGCAATGGTTTGTAAGTCAGTACCACAGATTTGACAGCTATGACCGCAGCGGCCCCGTCATCTATCCGGGCGAATACGCCGTGACCGACGGATACGGAACCACGGGCAACATGAATGCCGCCATGGGCGAGGCAGTCTTCATGATAGGTATGGAAAACAATGCCGACATCGTCAGAATGAGCAGCTACGCACCTATCTTCGTAAATGAGAATTCCATACAATGGCGCCCGGACATGATACGCTTCAACAGCCAGCAGTCGTTCGGCACACCCAGCTACTGGGTACAGCAAATGTTCTCCACCCACGTAGGCAACAGGCTCGTGAAAACGAACCTGCAATGGAACATCCCACAGGAAACTCCACGGAACGAATCGCCGATCAGCGTCGGCCTGGCAACATGGAAAACCCAGTCCAGCTACCGCAATCCGCAACTCATCGTGGAGGAAGCAAACATTCTTCCCCTCTCCGAACTGGACAAATGGAAGCAAGGCAACTCTGACCCAAAGTTCCGAGGAATATGGAGCGTAGAAGCCGACAGCATACTCAAGCAAACCGGCAATGCAGAGGAGAGCATGGTGGTTTGTCCCGAGACCTTCAATGCCAAACGGTACACCTACAAGGTACAAGCCCGAAAAGACAGCGGCTCGGAAGGCTTCATGGTCGTCTTTAACTACATTGACGAGAAGAACTTCGACTGGTTTAACGTAGGTGGATGGAGTAACACGCGAAGCTCTGTAGAACAGACATGGAAGGGAGGCAGACACAACATGGGCGGCGGAAAGAGCAGCCACATCGACGAAGGGCGATGGTATGACCTGCAAGTGAATGTAGATGGCGACAGCCTCACCTGCCTAATAGACGGAGAAGTCGTCTTCTCTGGAAAGAAAAACAACGGACAGATGTATGGTGTATACGCCAACAATACTTTTGATGAAAAGACCCAGACCCTCTATACCAAGGTCGTCAACCTATGCAATAGGGGAACAACGGGTACACTGCACCTCCAAGGTGGCACAGCTACAACGGCGGAAATGGTCAGACTTTGCAGCATGACAGGCGAAGATGAGAACACCATGCGGTACCCGAACAATATCATTCCGCGTCCGGCAACCATCCAAAAGACAGAGAATGGAAAGAAGCTCAGCTTCGATGTCGCACCCTTCAGCATTAATATAATCACGACAAAGCTTCAATAGCAGTTCACTTTCCTATCCATGCTTCAGGGTTAAGTTTAGCTGCTTCTTTGCGGAGCTGGAAATGAAGGGTGCAGTTACCGCTGCCATCGTCTGCCACGGTACCGATAATGTCGCGAGTACGTACTTTTTGCCCCTTGGTTACAGTGACACTGGACAAATTACAGTAGACAGAGATATAGCTGCCATGCCGCACAAGAACATTGCGCATGCCTCCAAACTGGAAGACACTGGTAACAACGCCATCGAAGACAGCACGAGCACGGGCACCTGGACGACCGACATAGTTCGTACCCTTGTTGTCGAGCTGCACGTTTTTCATGCCAGGCACATTATAGATGCCAAAGCGACTGCCTATCATATATTGCCCAGTGATGGGCACGGGTAGCCTTCCCTTGTTCTGCTCGAAAGTGCCGTTGAGTTGTTTATCCGAGGCTGTGAGCCATGAACCAGACTTTACAGGGGCGGTAGTGGTAGCAGGTGCCTTCTGCTGCTGAGTACTCGTAGCAGGTTGTTTCCCCTTCTTTGCATCATTTGCTTTTTTACGCGCTGCTTCTTCAGCAGCCTTTTTACGTGCAGCCTCCTCGGCAGCTTTGCGTGCCTGCTCTATCTCGTAGGCTATGAGCTCCTCTATCTTCTTGTCGAGCGCTGCAAGTTGCTTCTGCTGTTCTACCACCTTGCCCTTTAGTCCCGTCTCCTGCTTGCGCAGTCCTGCCACTTTCTGGCGTTCTTGTACCTGTTGCGCATTCAGGTTCTTACGCTGTAGCATCACTTCACGCAACAGTCCCGATTTCTTACTCTTAGCCTCTAATAAGAGATTCTGTGTCTCAAGTAACTCTGCTTGCTTCTTGAGAAGCTGTTCACCAATATTATGCTGGTAGCTCACGTATTCCTTGGCATAACGGGCACGCCGATACATCTGCCTGAATGTTTGCGCAGACAGGACGAAGACAAAGGTATTCTGGCTTTCACGCTGAGCACGGGCATAGCGTATGGCAGCTTTCAGGCGACGGCGGTGATCACGCACCTCAGTGTCAAGCTGCGTGATCTTTTTCTGCAAGTCTATGATTTCCGTCTCCAAATCGCTGAGCTCCTTCTCCAACTGATGAATATGCGTGAGACGGTTATTCATCTGTACACCCAAGAAATTGACGTTCAACTCTCCTGTCTGCACTTGCTTCCGGGTGCGGTCGAGCTGTGTTTGCGACTTTTGCAACTCGCTCTTTAACTTGGTCTGCTGCTGTTTCAATTCTTTTACCTTCTTGCTGTTCTGTGCAGCAAACGGCAACGCCAGAACAAGACAAAAGCAGGAAAGAATGAATCTTTTCAATTCGTAGTTCATGGCGTGATGTGTTTTAGCGTGTCAGATTTATGATCTTTGAAAGGAGTTTTTCGGCAGACACCTCCGTGTAGTTTTGCACCGGAAGGTCTGTACGTGTCTCCCATCCTCCATCATTTCGAAGCGAGGAAAGAGAAAATATCAGCGTGAATGGGCGACTCTGATTGCCAGACGTGATGTTGTACATAGTAGGAAACTTCCTTCCTCCGAGAGAGGCGAAGTCCATATATTGCCACGTCAGATAAGGTGCTGCACCTGCTGCATGCGAGGAAACAGATGTCTGCTGTACAAGCCCTGTCAGCGTATTGACAAGGAAAGTCAAAACAGCATGTGTACCATCAGTATTAACGAGCTTGGCACTATTGCCCTCTACTGATTTTGTGAAAAGATTGTCAGCCGGTGCTTCTCCTGTGAGCAGAAACAATTCGCCCCAAAAGAGTGCTTGTAGTGTGCCAAAGTCCACTCCTGCACTCTGTAAGAAAGATATGTCGCTGAACGCTGCTTTCACATACTGTCGTCCTACCTTGTCAATGAGCATGAAGTAGTCAGGTGTCATTTCTATGCGAGCTACCTCGAGTATACCAAAGGTGACAAGCGAAAGTTGGATGACATCATCGCGTTTCATACGCAACGTACCGCCAAGCGCCATTTTTTTGTCACCCGTCTGGATAGAAAGACTAAGCTTTGATGTGATAAACTTCTCTTCCTGCCTGTTAGCATTCACCTTCTGCACAATTTCTTTCAAGGCAACGGGTGCCACATCTGACCCAGCGTTTGTTATTGTAGACTGAGAAATGGTCTGTTTCTTCGTAGCGCAAGAAACCAGAAGCAGAGTTGTGAGTAGTACACTCAGAAAGCATGTAGCTAAATGTCGGTTCATATCGGTTGTCATTCTCTATTTGATATACTTTTTGTATCTTAATTTCTTGCGTAGCTGGGGTGTGCAGGTGTTGTCACCCTTCCTATCTGCTAACTTCCACAAGCGCAACGCCGTTTCATTATCGCCTGAAAGGGCATAGATATCACCTGCATGCTCTATGAGATTACCCTGCAAAGTTTCGTCAGCCAAGAGCTCTTCGTCTGTCTTAGCGGGATTAACCACTTTGTCTATGTAAGAGCGTGCATGGGCATAGTCACCTTTCATGAAGAGTATCCATGCATAAGTGTCAAGATAAGTAATGTTGTCTGGCTCCTGCCGTATGGTACGATAGCTCATTTCTTCTGCCTTGTCGAGCTGCTCGTTTTTCAGGCTAAGGTAGTATGCATAGTTGTTGAGGCACATGATATTGTCGTCCCGATAAACAAGCGCAGAGTCGTAGGCAGCAAAGGCTTCCTGATCTTTTTCTTGTCGATAGTATACATCGCCAAGCACAGCAAAGACGTTCGACACAATATATGGCGTGACAAACTCTGTACGGACACGAAGTCCCTGTTGTAGGACTTCAGCAGCAGCATCGAGTTTCTTCTGCTCTGCCAGCGCCATGCCGAGATAATAGGCATAAGCAATCTCCTCAGGATGATAGTTGAGACCTCGGCGACTAATATCCTCCACGCCCTTATCATCATTTTTCTCTGCATAGTATTGCAGCAGTTCACGCAAAGCAGTCTCGTTACCGGGATCAACTTCAAGCACCTGCCTCATCGTGCGCATGACTACTTCCTGCGGTTGTTTACTGAAGACCTGATAGGCTGCTTTCATAATAAGTACTTGAGGATCCTGTTGCGGCCGGGCAAGCAAAGAGTCGAATGCAGCCATGAGCTGTGGGGCGTAGGTGGAGTCACGCTGCACGTCAGCTATGTACGATTTAAGGAGAAGTAAGCGTAACTGCTCAGGCGAGTCGGGATGACGGAGCAGAGAGTCACGCACGAAATTATAGCGGTCATCCATGCCGATATCGCGCAGGTAATCCATCGTAGCAAGTTGGAGATTAGTGTTTGTCGGCTCCTGTCTTCGCACCTCATCGTAGATTTCGAGAGCCTTGACAGTGTCGCCAGCCTGCATGTATTGACTGCCTACGACGATACGTAGGTTCATATCGTGGGGCGACTCGTTGCAAAGTTCCTGTAGCTGCACGAATGCCGAGTCAAGCTTCCCCATTTCCTTATATATTCTGAACTTATCGATACTGACCTGTGGACTAACACCCTCGAGCAATTCTATACGATTGAGTGCACCGACGGCCTTGTCCATGTCGCCCACAGTGGTGTAGAGCTGTGCCAGCTGCGATAATATATCGGAACGACGCGACTGCAAGGAAGCCATCTTCTCCAAGACAGGAATCGCAGCCTCTGCATCACGACGCTCCAGATAGATTGCACCCAGCGTCTCTAAATAATAGGGGTTGTTGGCATCGCGTTCGCACGCCTGACGTATGTACACCGTGCCAAGACTATCGGATCGCAAATAGAGATAGAGGAGACCTATGTTGTAGAGAGCCTCCGGCGCCACAGGATTAAGGTCAAGGCAATGGCGGTAGAGATCCATTGCGGAGGAATAGTCTTCCTGGAGGCGACACTTCTCTGCTTCCAAATAGAAATAGTCGAACGTAGCCTGCGCCCTGAGGTCAAGTGCCACGGAAAGGATACCAATTATGAAGAGAAATTTCCTCAATGCGTCATTCACTTTTAACATTATATATATGTCCTACTCACCAGAGTTTTTTTGAAAGGTAGGATCTCACTTGATGCCACTATGTCCGAAACCACCAGTCCCGCGTTCCGTCTCCGAAAGAACCTCTACCTGTTCCCATGTTGCTTGCTCGTGTCGAGCGATAACCATTTGGGCGATACGCTCGCCGTCAGCTATTGTAAAAGATTCATTGGAAAGATTGACAAGTATGATGCATACTTCGCCGCGATAGTCTGCATCAATGGTGCCAGGCGCATTGAGCACAGTAATGCCATGCTTGATAGCCAGTCCACTACGCGGTCGCACTTGTGCCTCATAGCCAGGCGGCAAAGCAATGAAGAGTCCGGTAGGAATGAGGCGACGCTCTAAAGGACGAAGTTCTATGGGAGCATCAATGTTGGCACGAAGGTCCACGCCTGCCGACTGCTCCGTAGCATACTCAGGCAACGGATGATGACTGCGATTAATGATTTGGATATTCATAGTAACTATATTATTACAAGACTTGTTGAACTTATTGGAATACTATACATTTGGCAGGCTCATACCGTTTATCTTGCGATAGAGATCGAGGGCATACACATCGGTCATGCCAGAGAGATAGTCAAGGACAGCCATGATGCGACCGTAAAGAGTAGGTGCAAGGATGTCGTACTGTGTGCTAACACGATTTATCAGCAGATCGGAGAAAGCACGATCAGAGTGTATGGCTGCCTGCACCATGAGGTCGGTCAGCGTAGTGATGACCTTGTAACCCGCGATCTCGATATCCACGACGTCCTTGCAATGATATATCTTTGCATATGCTGTCCGCTCACATTCTTCATAGGCACGGCGTGGAAGGTCATTGATATGCTGGATCAGCGTTCCCTCAAAACGACCACTAAGAATAGCTTCCTCGTTTTCGATAAAAGCCTGGACACACTGCTGCTCCAGACAGTTAATGACGCAGGAACGCAAATAGACAACTTGTTCATTGACATCATCCACGAGCTGTTCCATACGCTCTATGATACGACGTTGATCGTTCTCATTGAAGTAAGCGAGGAACAGATGCTTAGTCTCTTCTGTCGTCAGGAGCTTCAGCTTGTGTGCATCCTCGATATCCATTATCTCGTAACAGATATCGTCAGCCGCCTCAACGAGGTAAACAAGCGGATGCCGTACATAGCAGACTGCACCATCAGGAGCAGGAAGGCGAAAGATACCGAGTTCTTTGGCGATACGTTCATAATCTTCCTGCTCGCTGCAAAAGAAGCCGAACTTGCGTTTGTCACCTGCTAAATCGGAGGAATAAGGATACTTGACGATACTTGCCAGGGTACTATACGTCATGCCGAATCCTCCCCTACGGCGTCCCTTGAAGTGATGCGTGAGCAGACGGAAAGCATTGGCATTACCTTCGAAATGTATCAAGTCTTCCCACTCTTTAGGCGAAATCCCATCACCTGTTTCTTGGCAAACGTAATTTTTCAGGAACTGTCCTGCCCCTTCGCTAAAGTATGTGCCGATAGCATTCTCGCCGCTATGCCCAAAAGGGGGGTTTCCCAAATCATGAGCCAGGCAGGCAGCACTGACAATGGCACCAAGTTCAGTAAAGTGGGTGCTATAGAGTTCGGGACGATGCTGTAGGATAAGTCGGCTGACATCGTTGCCCAGACTACGACCTACACTGCTTACCTCCAGGCTATGCGTAAGGCGATTGTGCACAAAAATGCTGCCTGGCAATGGGAAGACCTGCGTTTTATTTTGCAGGCGACGGAAAGGCGCAGAAAAGATAAGGCGGTCATAGTCGCGCTGGAACTCAGTGCGATCATCACTGCTTCCCTGCATGTCTTCCTGCCCCAAGCGCTTGCTTGAGAGAAGTCTTTCCCACTTCATCTTCTCGTTTAACATTCCGTCATTTGTCATTTCGCTTCATCTTCCCTTCCTATTTTTTGAGGAAGTCAGAAGAACGCTATTTGTCATCCGGTTTATAGAAGATTCGGTTGGCTCCACTCGTGATCTTCACCAATTCGGGATGTTCGGCGGCAAACGTATCAATATGGCGCATACGCTTCTCTTGCAGTATCTCGTCCACAGCAATAAGGATGCCTGTCTCCTCGACATCGCCAAAGCCATCGTTGATAGCGGTACCAAAAAGCTTCATGGTCGGACTGAGTCCCATGTAGGCATTCACTAAAGGCGGTATATTATAGCCCAAGGCTCGCACTTCACGATTAAGGATACGATAGTCCGCCTTGAAATCATCCTCAGTGAAAAGCTGGCGGAACTGTTCGGGATCATGCCAGAAGCTGAGCGGATTCAAGGGGTAAATGAGGTTGTCGGGATCCGGGAAGTGTTTATTTAGGAAGTAGAGTATCATGTCGCGAGCCATGCGGTCATAGCTGGGGTACATGGTGAACTTTCCAAAGAGGTAGCGCACTGTCGGCTCGATAACAACGATGGCTCCTAATCCGTCCCAGAGGTTGTCAAGGGCAAAAATGCCTTTCCTGCCGCACAAAGTGCTCTGGTATTCGAGCGTGACAAAACTCCGTCCTAATTCAATGGTCCAAGGTGCATAGTCGCGCATAAAATGCTCGGAAAATCGGAACATGTGACTGGTAGCGAGGAGAGGCTGGCCATCGGGGGCTATTTCCCAATCCTTGCCGAGGATGTAACGGTAGCCACCTATGATTTCCTCCGCGTCGGGATCCCATACGAGGATTTGCTTGTAGCAGTTCTCGCAGGTGTCAAACTCGTCAAGGTCTAAACTCTTGCCTGTGCCACCGCCTGCTGAGCGGAATGCTATCTCGCGCAGCCGGCCTATCTCGCGCACGACGTTCGGGGAGTCTTTCCATGTGACGACGTAGACCTCGTTACTGCTTTTGTTGGTCATGCGAAGGCGCTTGCTCGGGGTGAGTTCCGCCTTGAGCACTTCGCGGGGGATTGGCTCTATGATATTCTCCATTGCCTTGTCTTTCTTCTGATATTGTTTTCCTCTATCTACTCTACTGCGGCAGATTAGATTTTGTAAACCATGTCCTGTACCCATGCTGCCCACTGCACGGGAGTCTTTGTCTTGTCGAACGTCTGCCAAGGGATGGGCTTTCCGAAGCGCACGACATAGTGCTTGCCGCGAGCGTGGTACATCTCGTCGGGTAGAAGCGCCATTGCTAAATTTGGAAGGTGCAGGCGCTTGCACCAACGTGCCACATTGTAAAAGCGATTGCTGTTCCTACCCACAAAGTGGACGGGCACGACATCGCGATGATGCTGCACGCTCTTACTGATGAATGCCTTGTTCCAGGGCAGGTCGTGTATGGTGCCATCGGGCTGACGGCGGCTACACAATCCAGCAGGGAACATGATGACATGACAATCGCTGCTGAAAGTAGCTTCCACGACTGCGGGAAGGGAGCGTGCTTGCTTGCCTATCTTGTTGACAGGCACGCAGAGCGGTGCCAGACCTTGTAAGTTCATAAGCAGGTCGTTGACCAGGTATTTTATTTTGCCATCATAATGTTCTCCGATGATCCATCCAAGGGTGACACCGTCAACGGCTCCCAAGGGATGGTTGCTGACAAAAGTACATGGACGTCCGTCTGCAGGCAGGTTCTCGCGACCCTCCACTTTCACGTCTGCACCGACGTACTCTACTACGCCCCGGCAGAAGTCGACGCCTTCCATGCCCCGACGCAGATAAATGTTAATGAATTCCTGATGTATGATGCGCGCCAGCAGAGCTGTCAGCCATTTGGGAATGAACCTGGCATGTCTTGCGGCACGCTGCCTGACAATGCTATCAATGTCTATCTCCTTGATCATTTCTCGTCCATCTCTTGTATTCTCCTGCCCCGCATCCATTAATTGATGGTGATAGGCCGGTTGTTGATGAAGTAGTGCCCCCGAGGCAGACCGCCCAGCCAGTTAGTACCCTTGTTGAGGCGTGCCGTGAGGAAGAGTGCCCCGCTACGCGTATAGATAGGCAACAGTTGATTGTGGTCGCTTTGTATCTGTACCATGCGTCCCGTAGTGGTTATCTGCACAGGGAATATCGAGGTGTTCATCTTTTTGCTGAGAGGCATCTCTGGCTGCATGAATGGCACCATCAATGTGTCAGGGCTGCGGCTTACCCTGCGTTTGCGCACAGCACCGTAAGCCGGCCAACACATCGCAATGGCAAGCAACAACAAGAAAGTTCGTATCGCAACAGAGTCTCTCATAAGTACCCTCTTCCTCTAATTTGCGACAAATGTACGAAAATCCCAGAGATATGACAAACAAATCCCAGAGAAAAAAACATTTCATGGGACGTTTTGGCAAATTAAACATTACTGTCCCAAATAATTTTATTACTGTCCGGTAAAGCTTTTTATGTTTTTTCAGCCTTTTCGTCTACCAGACTGCCGACATGATTGGTGTGCAGGAACAGTATGTCTACCGTTTCGTTCCCTTTCAGTCCTCCACCTCGTCCGTGAGTTCGCCTTCTATGGTCATCGTCAATGGCGAACGACTGAAGTTGCCATATACCTTGATCTTATGGGAAAACGCTCTGTTTTCCCCTTCGGGTGTCAACAGGGCCAAAACCGGGAAATAACTATTACGTGCCGTACACATTGAATCCGGATATCTGAGAGATATGCATTCGCACGACGTTGTTACGCTGTCTACATACAGCATGGCCTTTCCCGTATTCTGGAGCAGCCACTCTTTGCCAACCAATTTCACAGGGTCATTGAGTATCTTTCCCACATTGTATATCGTGTCCGCTTCTCCGCCCATGATCGTGAGTTCAGTCATTTCACGACTATCTTCCGTTACAGTCTCTGTCTGTCCTCCGTTCCCGCAACTGTACACGCACAGCGCTACAAGGCACAGCATGCCCAAAGTTTTCTTCTTTCCTGACATTTTCTTGATCTTTAATTTTACTATAATTTACTATGATTTCTCTTTGCTTCTTGTGTCTCCTATTCGAATTTCAGACTTCATTCCGATCCGGTTAAAAATCATATAGTTTCTCAATCATCAATATCGGATTGTCGTCCAATGAAAGGCTTTCTGCCAGCCCTCGCTCTTCCTCGGACATGATATTCCGTATCTCCTCGCTCTTCAGACACGAGACGAGCTGCATCGGTTCCACAATCCGTATAAATGCATCCTCTCCGCAGATCCCGTCGATGGAACTTCCGGCGAGATGGTCTCCTAATCTCTGCGGCTTCCTGCCGTGGCTACAACAGCGGTAGTCTCCACTTTTTCGACTATAGACCAAGTTGCTTATCTGTTTATGCCGGTCTGCGGAAGGGTCTACGACCGTAAGAGAGACGTACCTTGGCGTAACGTGCCATGCTATTGCATGGAGGCACGCCTCGTTGCGTTCCACATACAATCTGTCCGTCATGTGCTTCCTCTCGTTGTGCGTAAAGCGTGCCTTTCCTTTCTCCCTTACTTCCGCAAACGGAACCTTGTATGTCCCGCGGATGCTCCAGATCGTATCAGAAAGCAGGTCGTCGAAGTAGGTTTCCCCAAGAAAATTCCTCAGTCGCGTGGCATACGTAAATTGGCTCCGTGCCTCTTCCGAGACCTGGAATCCCTTAGCTACGGGCATCTGTGCCCTATCGGCAATGACAAGCTGGCAGCGGTCCAGTATGTCGGAAAAACCGTTGTGCGCATTGCCCGTATGGCATATCATGTGATCCTTCCAGAACTCGAGACCAGAGTAGAGATAATACATCGGCTCTACCCCTTGGAGCTTTCCGTGCATGTCGTACCGGAGCAGCTTCCTTCCGGACAGATCCAGCAGTACGAGCTGATTATTTTCCCTGTCGTAGGCAATGTCCCATGCGTCCACGTGCTCTCCCGCACCGTGTCCCTTTTCTCCCAGCCGGCACCGGTATCTTCCGTCCTCCTCAAACAGGACGACATTGGCGTTCTGCCGGTCTAAGATGCAGAAACACCCGTCGCATGCCAGTATCTTCTCGACTTGTCCGACGATGCTTTTCCCTGTCGTTTCCAGAGGTACAAACCTGTAGGAGGCATAGATCTCACTGGCGGGAGTTCTCTTGCCAATGTTGGACAGATCCAGCTTCAGGCATTCCCCGCCCGGCTGCGTCTCGATACTCTTTACGGAATCCGACGAGAGCACTATTGGCTCTCCCGCCAAATTCCCCTCTGTTAGGGAGTGGAGCACATTTACGCTCGTCCCCTTGTTGCTACATGCCGTTGCTCCGAAAAGCAACGTCACGCAAATAAAAATCCCGACGGGCAGGATGGCAGCCAACGCCCGGCAGCGATGCATGGATTGCTTGAAAAGATGTATTCTCATGCCGTACTTTCTTTTTCCGCTGCAAAGATAGTCTTTTTCGGCATACGATGCCATTTTCCCGCCACAAAAATGTACTTGTCTGCGCATTTTTGCAAAAACCTGCCGGTTTTAGTATGGCATTTGCATCCCGGACAATACAAATGTACGAAAACACTACAAAGAGACCGGCAAAGCTTGTATATAATTAATGTATAGCGCGAGGACGGTGTTCCGATTGGCTTTCATCGCTGTCTGGAGAACGTCGGAGTACTCTCAAGAGAGTAGTCAAGTACTCTCAAGAGAGTAGTCGA
>JAFLUV010000047.1 GCA_022508635.1 Prevotellaceae bacterium | reverse complement strand
TGGAGCCACACGCTCCAACCACACACTCTTCACCTTCTTATATCCATAAAGAGGGAAAAGCTGATTGGTATCCTCAATGTCAAGATACAGCAAAACATACTCTATCAGCGACTCATCGGAAATGCTTTTCATCTTCGACACATCGTAAGACCAGAAGCTGTTCTCTTTCTTCAGCTTACTCAACAATTGCTTTTTCACGTCTTTATCAGCCTTCATGTTGCAAAATTAAACATAAAATCTGAAAAAGCAAGGAATAACGGATAAATTCTTTTCAATGGATAATCTATCGAATTGCCATAAGTATATATAATGTGGTACGAATGGGGTTGATATTTGTTTTAATTAAAGGTTTGGAAATAAATTTTAGAGATACTGAAATCTATTCCCAAACCTTTGAAGTATTTTCACGGCACAGGTAAGTTTTATCCTATGGTGAAGAATAAAGTAGCCGTGAAAAGAGAGCGTTGTTGTTATTCTTGCATCATGTTCGGCACGATGAGGCGATACCCACGACCGTGCACATTGTTGATTTCAATGTCAGGGTCATCCTTCAGGTGCTTGCGCAACTTGGTGATATAAACATCCATGCTGCGGGCATTAAAGTAATTGTCGTCCATCCAGATGGTCTTAAGGGCAAGATCACGCTCCAAGACATCGTTGACGTGGATACAAAGCATGGTCAATAGTTCACACTCTTTAGTCGTGAGTTTTGTCTGCTTTTCTCCGAGGATGAGTACTTGACGCTGAGTGTCGAAGATGAACTTGCCGAGTTGGAAACGGGTGATGTTTTTTTGTTCCTTTGATTTTACACGTCGCAAGATAGCCTCCATCCGATAGACTAATTCGTCCATGGAGAATGGCTTTGTCAAGTAGTCGTCGGCACCGAGTTTGAAACCCTCCAGGATGTCTTCTTTCAAGTTCTTGGCAGTAAGGAAAATAATTGGTATTTCGGGGTTTACCAAGCGTATTTCTTTTGCCAGTGCGAAGCCATCCATTTTGGGCATCATCACGTCGAGCAGACACATGTCGAACTTCCGTTTCATAAACGCGCGGTAGCCCGCCTCACCATCCAGGTAGAGTTCGGCATCATAGCCTTTCGCTTCGAGGTATTCACGAACGAGCATGCCGAGGCTTTCTTCGTCCTCGCAAAGTAGGATGTGCAGTTTTTGTTCCATAATTGTTGAGTTTTGTTAATATAAAGTGATAAATTGTTTTCTCAGTCTTTTGCTAAGGGGATGATGATAGTGAACTTCGTTCCCTTGCCAAGTTCGCTGGTGGCCTTGATGGTACCGTGGTGCAGGTGTACCATCTTCTGCACGTAAGTCAGACCAAGTCCGAATCCCTTTACGTTGTGTTTGTCGCCGGTGTGTACACGATAGAACTTGTTGAAGATGTGTTTCAGATTATCTTTTTGTATGCCTATGCCGTTGTCTGCAATGCTGATGCAAAAATACGCATCTCCTTGATTGTAGGTGTGTACGCGAATGACAAGTGGCTCTTCTTCTTGGCGATACTTGAAGGCATTGTCCAGGAGGTTGAAGATGACATTTGTGAAATGCATTTCGTCGGCATTGATGAAGGGATTATATGCTTCAAGTCGAATGTCGAGTGTACCTCCGATTTGCGATACTTTGAGCGAGAATGTGTCAACTACATTTTCCGTTATTTCGTTTGCATCCAGCTCTTGTAGTTTCATTGCAATGTTATTGTTGTCGAAAAGGCTCATCTGTAGGACTTTCTCTACTTGGAAGCGTAAGCGTCGCGTTTCGCTGGTGATGACATTGCCCAATCGTTCGTAAGCCTCTTCGTTCTTGTTTACTGTCTTGTCGGCAAGCATTTGTGCTGCAATGGATATTGTGGAGATGGGGGTTTTGAATTCGTGTGTCATATTGTGTACAAAGTCGTTCTTCATTTCGCTGATACGTTTCTGGCGGACTATGAGGTAAATGGTAATAAGCGACGTGATGAGTAGTATGACGGTGAATCCCATAGCTGGTGCTACGTAACCGGCTACGCCGTGTATATAGCGTCTCTGGTCGGGAAAGTGAATGGTAACGGTTCCCATTTGTCCTGTTGGGTCGCCGCGGAAGAGTATCTGTGTGTAGCTGTTCATTCCGTCTTCTATTTCGGCATAGTCTTCGCAGCGATATACTTCGCGCCCGTCGCTTGTATAGACGATGAAGTGGAAAGGAAGTGTGATGCCGTTGGCAATCAATGCTCCTCGCAAACTTCCGTCCAGCACGGCAGGATTAATTCGGTCTTGGAAGCGTTGTTCACTGGCAGTGTACATGACGGCATAGATTACTTCCTCGAGTACCCCTTGTTCGTAGACGTATGCCTCGCGTACTTGTTTCTGCAGGTGGCTGATGGTTTCAGCGACACGGTTGTATTTGTTTGGAGAAAGTGTTCCTAATGACATGCCGCTCGTGCTGGGGATGATGGTGTCGAGTGGCAATACGAAGTCTGAGATATCAGTGCGTGATGTTCCCAATGCTTCTTTTTCATGTTCGGAAAGTACGTTCTGCAAGTATCGGAAGGTTTCAGCTTTTTCAAGGTCGCGTGATGCCTGATCAAGGCTGCGATAGACGTTTTCGTCGAATTGTTCCTGCCGCATCCGTATCATGGTTTTTGCGTAACCTCCCTGCAAATAGAGTAGCGAGATGAAGGCTACGGAAATGAGGATGCATATCAACCAAATATAACTTCTTTTCATGTTGCAAAGTTAGTTTTTTATACGAATGGGTAAGAAAAAAACGCCAGAACGAAAGTGCTGGCGTTTAATTTATTTAAGATTTATGGGAATTTTAGTTGCTTTTCTGTGAATCAAGCAGCAAAAAGATGAGTCTTTTTAGTCTTCCTTCTGTGTTGCTTGATATTCTGCTATGAGTTTTTGTTGTACATCAGCAGGAACGAGTTCGTAGCTGGCAAACTTTGTATTGAAACTTGCACGGCCGCCTGTTAAGCTACTCAGGGCTGTACTGTAGTTTGACATTTCCTTTAAAGGAGCTTTGGCTGTGATTTTCTCGTATCCGCTTTCGCTGGTCATGCCCATAATCATGGCGCGACGTCCTTGCAGATCGCTCATCACGTCACCCATTTTGTCGCCGGGCACAAGAACTTCGACGTCGTAGATGGGCTCCAGAATTTTCGGACCCGCCTCTTTGAAAGCTTGTGCGAAGGCCTGGCGGCCTGCCAGCATGAAGGAGAGTTCGTTAGAGTCGACAGGATGCATTTTACCATCATAGACAATGACCCGGACGTCACGTGCATAGCAGCCGGTGAGGGGGCCTTGTTCCATACGCTGCATGATTCCTTTGAGGATGGCAGGCATGAAGCGGGCGTCGATGGCACCACCTACTACGCTGTTGATAAAGACAAGTTTGCCGCCCCATTCCAGGTCAACAACCTCCTGACTCTTGGCATTAATACGGTATTCTTGTCCCCCAAAACGGTAGACTTCAGGGGCGGGCATGCTTTCGACGTAGGGCTCGACGATGAGGTGTACTTCGCCGAACTGGCCCGCACCGCCTGACTGTTTTTTATGGCGATAGTCGGCGCGAGCTGCCTTGGTGATCGTTTCGCGATAGGGAATCTTGGGCTCATCGAATACAATTTGTATCTTTTCGTTGTTCTCCATACGCCATTTCAGGGTGCGGAGGTGAAATTCGCCCTGTCCATGTACGAGAATCTGCTTAAGTTCCTTGCTTTGCTCGATTTGCCATGTAGGATCCTCTTCGCGCATCTTTTGCAAGGCGTTCATCATTTTCTCCGTATCACTTTCGTTGACGGCACGAATGGCGCGTGAATACTTGGCGTTGGGATATTTGATGAAGTTGAAGCGGTTTTCACAATCTTTACTGTTGAGCGTATTGCCTGTTTTTACGTCTTTTAGCTTTACGCTGCAGCCGATGTCGCCTGCCAGGAGCTGCTCTACCTTAATACGGTTGGCGCCTGCACAAACGAATAGCTGTGCTATACGTTCTTTGCTGCCACGGTCGGCGTTATTCAGATCCATGCCCTCTTGCACGGTACCGCTCATTACTTTAAAGTATTGTACTTCACCGATATGGGGTTCCATGGAAGTCTTGAAGAAAAAGAGGCTGGTTGGTCCGTCAGGGTTGGGTGCTACTTCTTCGCCACGAGTATTGAACAGCCTTGGCATTTCATTGACGAAGGGGACTACGTTGCCAAGGAACTCCATGAGTCGGCGCACGCCCATGTCACGGACGGCATCGACGCAGAAGACGGGATACATGCCGCGGCTGACGAGTCCCTTGCGGATGCCTTCGCGCATTTCATCCTCGGTCAGGTCTTCGCTTTCGAAGAATTTTTCCATGAGTGTTTCGTCATGTTCGGCTGCGGCTTCGATGAGTGTCTTGTGCATCTCCATAGCCTTGTCCATTTGGTCGGCAGGGATTTCTTCGATTTTTGGTTCGCCGCCGTCGGGCCCCCAGGAGTATTTCTTCATGAGCAAGACGTCGATGAGAGAGTTGAAGTTTGGTCCTGTTTCGAGGGGGTACTGTACGGGCACAATCTTGGGACCGTAGATGCTTGTCAGTTGTTCCAGGAGCTGGTCGAAGTCACAATTTTCATCGTCGAGCTGGTTGACGAGGAAAATGACGGGCTTGCCCAGTTTCTCTGTATATCGGAAATGATTTTGCGTGCCTACTTCCACGCCTGCTGCTCCCTTGAGCATGATGATGGCAGTGTCGGTGACATTGAGTGCTGTGAGTGTAGAACCTGCGAAGTCGTCACTGCCGGGGCAGTCGATAAAATTGATTTTCTTTCCGTTCCACTCCACGTGACACACGGTGGAGAATACGGAGTAGCCATATTCATGCTCTACGGGAAAGTAGTCGCTGACCGTGGTATTTTGGCTTACTCTGCCGCGACGCTTGATGATGCCTGCCTCGTAAAGCATGGCTTCCGTCAGGGTCGTTTTTCCGGCACCGTCATTGCCTAAGAGTGCAATGTTTTTAATCTCTTCTGTCTTATAAATCTTCATATTCTGATATGTTTTTATGTTAATCTGGGCATAAAATTACTACTTTTTTTCGTAATGGCAAGAGTATGGCATTATGTTAGACAACATACAAATTATAAATATAGCGTTCCCTATTTGTTACTATACAATTGTAAAATTGTTACTTTACAATCCAAAGATTGTATATATAGAGTAAGAACTATACTTTCTACTTTGTCAGCGTGAGACGGTGGGTAATGCAGTCGGGAAGTTCCTCTTCATAATGCGTAGTCATGATGAGTGTCTTATGTTGCCGCCGGCAGAACTGATCGATTATCTGACGAACGAGTGTACGATTACTATCATCAAGACCATGAAGAGGCTCGTCAAGAATGAGGAGTTCAGGGTCTTTGACAAAAGCTCGCGCTAGTAGGCAAAGCCGTTGTTCACCGCTGCTGAGACGAAGGAAGGAGGTCTCAGACACGCACTCTACACCAAAGACACGCATCCACCCCAGGCACGCCTGCCGCTGTTCCTGTCGCGGACGGACATAAAGCCCCACGGAATCGTTCAGCCCACTGGCAACAACATCAATGGCAGGAATGTCCTTCAAATAGGCACGGTGCATTTCGGGACTGACATAGCCGATGTGTCGCTTTATCTCCCAGATGCTTTCGCCTGAGCCACGACGCCGTCCGAAAAGCTCGATGTTACAGGCGTATGCTTGCGGATTGTCGGCACAGACAAGACTAAGCAACGTACTTTTTCCCGAGCCATTCCTGCCACTCAAAGCCCAACGTTCACCTTCGCGAACCGTCCAGCTGAGAGAGTTCAGGATGGTATGCCTTCCGTATCGGATACTGACATCGCGAAAACGCAATATCTCAGCCATTTCCGATGAGTTAGAAACAACAGAGACAGACGATGGAGAAGCAGGCAAATCTGCAATCCAGCGTGTCACCTCGTCGGAAAGAGTGGGAGAGGGTACGCTATTGTATTGACGCTGATAGTCCTCACGTTCCATTTTAGGCAGCAAGTGCAGACCCTCGACGGGCAGTACGTGTGTTATGAAATCAGGGATGTCGTCGCGCTTACTAAGAACGAGAATAATGAGAATGCCCATCTCATGTATCAGCGCTTCGAGCAAAAGGCGAAAATCGTGGCGCGTGGGCGCATCAAGACCGATGAAGGGATTGTCTATGATGAGAACACGAGGATTGACGCCAAGCGCTTTGGCAAGCTGGAACTTACGAAGCTCACCGCTGCTAAGGGAAATGATGTGTTTTGGAGCAAGCGCCTCAAGGTGGAACAATTCGGAAAGCATACGGCGGAGCTTATCGCGACGTTGCTGCTCTTGTTCACGCTCCTCTGGCGGAAGATCGCGCCCTGTCATGCGGTCGGCACCATCGTAGGATTCCTGCAGAAGTAGTCCGGCCGTCGGCATGTCGTCGGCAATGTCGTGCTGATTCCAGCGCTGCTGGTAGTAGTACGTGCCATCCTGATCTCCGTATGAGTCGCGGAAGGAGATGTATTTCAGATTTTCGCTGACAAGTCTTAATTTGCTGGGTGAGAAATCATAATGTATCTCATTTAGAAGTAAAGGATAATGTCCTGTCAATATTTCCACAAGACGCGACTTCCCGGCAGCATTATCTCCCACGATAGCAATCTGCTCGCCTTTTTTTATCTCCAAATTGATTGGTTCAGCCATTCGCCAAAGCGGATGCCGGGGAACACCGTTCTCTACTTTAATCATCCATCCCTCCTTTAACTCTTTCTTTGTTTTTCTTCACGAAGTCCGCCCATCCTCGATACTTGTGATCAGTCTCTGGCCTGCCCATCTGCAGGAAATGACAATAGGCAGCACCCAAGGCATCGGAAGCATCAAGAAATTTCCCCATCTCCTCCCTGTCTACATGCAGCATGCGGCGGAGCATGTCGGCCACCTGTTCCTTGCTTGCGTTGCCGTTGCCAGTGATAGCCATCTTAATCTTCGACGGCGCATACTCCGTGATGGGCACCTGCCGTTGGATGGCAGCAGCAATGGCAACTCCCTGCACGCGCCCCAACTTGAGCATGCTCTGTATGTTCTTCCCAAAGAAAGGAGCCTCAATAGCCATGCAATCGGGCAAATACCCTTCAATGATGCTGCACACGCGCTCATAGACGTGACCTAGCTTGAGATATGGGTCGGGAAACTTGCGCAGGTCGATGATGCCCAAGGCAAGCATCCTTGTCTCCTTGCCTTTGACGTGCAGGACACCATACCCCATAATGTTGGTGCCAGGGTCAATGCCCAGAATGATTTGCTCCGTCATAAGTCTATAAATGATTCATTTTCGCATACAAAAGTATAAAATAAATGTCAAAAACATGTTATATATGTAAAAAAAAGCTACAGGAGAGAATCCTTTTATAAAATATGTGCTACCTTTGCATGCAAAATGTGATAATACGTAGTAGACTATGAAGAAAATCATCCTTTTTGCTTTGGCTACATGCTTCGGCATGCAAATGCAGGCACAAACCCAGAAACAAAAAGTCAATGTCAGCGAAGTAAAGGCTGTAGCAACAACGAAAGCCGAGAACTATGCAGAGATAACTTTTGATACACTCCGTCACGATTTCGGAAAGTTCTCGAAGGACGAGCCTGTTGTACATTGTACATTTCCCTTCACCAATACAGGCACGGCTCCGCTCATCATTCATCAAGCCTTTGCCAGCTGCGGATGCACCATACCGACGTATACAAAGGAGCCAATTAAGCCAGGCGAGAAGGGTAATATTGATGTCACATACAATGGCAAGGACAAGTTCCCCGGACACTTCCAAAAGACTATCACTATCCGCACGAATGCCGTGAACGAGGTAGTCCGGCTTACCATCGAAGGTATGATGGAATAGCACCTATCCGCATCTGCCAAGGCAAAATTGGGGTGGATTGAACCACTCAGACAAAAGGCGTTCTTAGTTAAACAGACTCGCCCTTTCGTGTTTTTCATAACTTTCCATTGTTATGCAACCATTAGCAGAAAGAATGCGTCCGCAGACACTCGAGGGCTACATCGGCCAGCAACATTTGGTTGGTTCCGGTGCCGTGCTTCGCAGAATGGTGGAGAGCGGTCATGTCAGTAGCTTCATTCTATGGGGACCGCCTGGTGTAGGGAAAACCACACTGGCAGGCATCATTGCCCGTCGGTTGGAAGTTCCCTTTTTCACACTTAGTGCGGTAACAAGTGGCGTTAAGGAAGTGAGGGAAGTCATTGAAAAAGCACGATCGTCGCACTTCTTCAATCAAAACAATCCTATTCTCTTTATTGACGAGATACATCGTTTCTCAAAGTCGCAGCAAGATTCTTTGCTGGGGGCTGTTGAACAGGGTATAGTGACCCTCATCGGTGCCACGACAGAAAATCCTTCGTTCGAGGTAATACGTCCGCTACTTTCCAGATGTCAGGTCTACACACTCCGTCCGTTAGAAGAAAACGACCTTATGCAATTGGCGTATTACGCCGTGGAACATGACATCCTACTAAAAGAACGTACTTTCCGCTTCACAGAGACCGCAGCCCTGATACGTTATAGTGGAGGCGATGCACGCAAACTACTTAACATATTGGAACTCATATATGAATCATCATCTGATGAAGCAGAAATTGAAGTGACGGATGTTATTGTCTCCGAGAGGTTGCAGCAGAATCCAATGGCTTACGACAAGGATGGCGAGATGCATTACGACATCATTTCGGCCTTTATCAAGAGCATCCGCGGTAGCGATCCTGATGCTGCACTCTACTGGTTGGCTCGTATGATAGAAGGTGGAGAAGACCCAGCCTTCATTGCCCGTCGACTGGTCATCAGTGCCAGCGAGGACATCGGTCTTGCCAATCCCAATGCACTCTTGCTGGCTAATGCTGCCTTCGATGCTGTTATGAAGATAGGATGGCCTGAGGGGCGCATCCCCCTGGCAGAGGCTACCGTCTATCTGGCAGCAAGTCCCAAGAGCAACTCAGCATACATGGGTATAGGCGAAGCTTTGCAGATCGTGCAACAGACGGGCAACCAGCCAGTGCCACTTCACCTGCGCAATGCTCCCACAAAATTAATGAAAGAACTTGGCTATAGCGAAGGTTACAAGTATGCTCACGACTACGAGGGTAACTTCGTCCGCCAGCAGTTCCTTCCCGATGAATTGCAACAACAACGGTTCTGGCATCCGCAATCGAATTCAGCCGAAGATAAATTACGGGCACAAATGGTGAAGTGTTGGGGAGAGAGATTTGAAAATTAATAAATAATAAAAGATAAAACATACATGTAATATGAAGAAGATAATGCTTTTGGGCTCAGGAGAGCTGGGTAAGGAGTTCGTTATTGCCTGCCAGCGATTGGGACAATACGTCGTGGCTTGCGACAAATATGCTGGTGCACCCGCTATGCAGGTGGCTGACGAGTTCCGAGTATTCAATATGCTTGACGGTGATGCATTAGTTGCTGTCGTTCGTGAGGTGAAGCCTGATATCATCGTACCCGAGATAGAGGCGATCCGTACAGAGAAACTTTACGAGTTCGAACAGCAAGGAATCCGTGTCGTACCCAGTGCACGCGCCGTGAACTACACGATGAACCGCAGAGATATACGCGAGCTTGCACACACAGAACTGGGCTTGCAGACAGCAGAATACCGCTATGCAAGTACTTTTGAAGAACTGAAGGAGGCTGCTGCTGCCATTGGTTTCCCATGTATTATCAAGCCTTTGATGAGTAGCAGCGGACACGGACAAAGCAAGGTGGACAACGCGGAAGAACTGGAGGAAGCTTGGGCATGCGCTTGTGGCGGCAGTCGCGGTGATATTATGGAGGTAATCGTCGAGGAGTTTATTCCTTTTGACTATGAAATCACGCTGCTTACCGTTACGCAGGACAATGGGGAGACACTTACCTGCGCTCCCATAGGACATGTGCAAAAGGGTGGTGATTACTGTGAGAGTTTCCAACCGCGTACCATGAAGCCTGAACATCTTGCTGCTGCACAGGAGATGGCTCGTAAGATTACGGCAGCACTTACTGGATCTAGCATCTGGGGCGTGGAGTTCTTCGTAAGTGATACACGAGGCGTTATCTTCAGCGAGTTAAGCCCGAGGCCGCATGATACGGGAATGGTCACATTGGCAGGAACACAGAACCTTAGTGAGTTTGAGTTACATGCCCGCGCAGTCCTTTCGTTGCCTATCCCCGGGATTGAACTCTATCGTCAAGGAGCTTCTGCCGTAATTAAGTCGTCTATTGAGACGAGCAATCCGCAATATAGTGGTCTTGAGGCTATCTGTGTTGCTCCGAAGACTGACTTGCGCATCTTCGGAAAGCCAGAAGCACACCCTGGACGTCGCATGGGTGTAGTTGTATGCTGGGACGAACTTGAAGCATCACAGGACGCTCTTCGCGACAAGTGCAAAGCTTTGGCAGGAAAAGTTATAGTGAGCTAAGGAGTTTCTATTCCAGTCATATAAATCCATAATCTTGAACCTCTAATTTAGGAGAAAGTGAGCGACGGAAACTTCAATCGTACCCTACTTCCATCCACACCATATCGCAGTGGCATCAAGATGGGACAACGGCAAGCAAAGGTAAAGGCAGAGGAAGCGTTGCGTCTTGTGGTAGAAGAGATCACCAATCCTCCGCTGTCTCCTGAGCAAAAAGAAGCTATTCTAACAGGATTTATAAGGGCTTTCAGGTTATAGATACAAAAGAGAGGAGCGTCCGAATCTGCCACCTTGCAACAATTCCAAGCTTATTTCTTTCTTAATTTTTGCAGGAGTTCCTTGTTGATAGTGCGAAAGCGACGCTGATGCTCTAAAAAGTCAGCGCGTATGTCTGCGCCAAGATGGGAGATCTCTTCATTCATGCCGTGATAAAGCTCTGTGAAGGTGCGAAGTAGGGGAGGGATATATGGTTGTTGTTGTGTGTTGACCACCATGCGAATCCCTTTGGGTACGAGCTGAACGTCCAGTTCCACATCTGCTTCTTTTGGGTCGCCATCAAAATGTATCACCCCTGGCGAACTGCGTTTTATATGCAGGTGTCGGCAACGGAATGTGCGGATATGACTGTTATTCTCGATTGTCTTGTTGAAAAGCTGAATAGCAATCTGCGGTGCTTCAAGCACCGTGAAAGGTTCCATCAGCGTTACATCCATCAGTCCGTCGCTCATGCTGGCATGCGGTGCAATATAGACGTTGTTGCCGTACTGGCTGGCATTTGCGCAGGCTATGAGGAAGGCTTTGTAGATTTGTCGCTCGCCGTCGATGGTAATCTCATAGGTGTCTGGCTTGTACTTTAGTCCCTCCTTAAGAGTATTCTCTATGTATGTGAGGAGGCCTCGTCGTCCTGCCTTCGAGAAACGATCGCTGATAAAAGCATCAAAGCCCACGCCGCAAGTGCAAAAGAACGGTACTTCGTCGATGACACCATAGTCGAGCTGTTCGATGTGACATTCAGAAAGCACCTTCAGTGCTCCATCGGCATCCATTGGTATATACAGGTGCCGAGCCAGTCCGTTGCCGCTGCCGCAGGGTATGATGCCGAGAGCTGTGTTTGTATGTATTAGACTGCGTGCCACTTCGTTAATAGTACCATCACCGCCTACTGCCACGACAATGTCCATGCCGTTCCTTACAGCCTGGTCTGTCAGTTCAGCGGCCTGTCCTCGATGGTCTGTCTGAGTTATAGTGTACTCAAAACGGCTATCCTCAAGGTACCTCGGAATGAGGTCGATGATATGCTGTTTATCCGATGTACCCGATATGGGATTGACAATGAATAGTATTTTCGTTCTGGTCTCCATACTTTCAGTGTGCAAAGGTAGAAAAAAAACTTCATTTCATACATACCTATTATATAAATAGTCCTGCAGGACATTTTTTTTCAGCAAGTGCGACGCTATTTCAAGAAAAAGAACTACCTTTGCACAAAAATTTTCCCCTCACTGGGGCAACTGACTTAATATAATATGGGATTATTACAAGAGAAGTGCGCCCGCTACACACTCCCCCAGGAGTTTATGGCGCAGGGTATTTACCCTTACTTCCGTGAGATAGAAGGAAAGCAAGGAACTGAGGTCATTATGGAAGGTCGTCGCATACTGATGTTCGGTTCGAATGCCTATACAGGCCTGACTGGCGACCAGCGTATCATAGACGCAGGTTGTGCGGCTATGCAGAAGTACGGTACAGGTTGTGCCGGAAGTCGTTTCCTCAACGGAACCCTTGACATACACGTACAGTTGGAGAAGGAGTTGGCAGAGTTTGTCGGCAAGGACGAGACGCTTTGTTTCGCTACCGGATTCACTGTCAACAGTGGCGTTATCAGCCAGATAGTCGACCGCAACGATTATGTCATTTGTGACGACCGCGACCACGCAAGCATCGTGGACGGACGTCGTCTCAGCTTTGCTACACAACTTAAGTACAAGCACAATGACATGGAGGATCTGGAGAAACAACTCCAGAAGTGCGAGCCAGATCGCATTAAACTTATCGTCGTAGACGGTGTTTTCAGCATGGAGGGCGACCTCTGCAAGTTACCTGAGATTATTGCCCTAAAGAAGAAGTACAATGCCACCGTGATGGTTGACGAAGCACACGGCATTGGTGTCTTTGGCAGGCAGGGGCGTGGTGTCTGCGACCACTTCGGGCTGACCCAAGATGTCGACCTCATCATGGGCACGTTCTCCAAGAGCTTGGCTTCCATTGGTGGTTTCATCGCAGCCGACAGCAGCGTTATCAATTGGCTTCGCCACACCGCCCGCACTTATATCTTCAGTGCAAGTTGTACTCCGGCAGCCACGGCTGCTGCACGCGAGGCACTGCATATCATCCAACAAGAGCCAGAACGTTTGGAGGCACTTTGGAGCGTCACCAACTATGCACTGAAGCGTTTTCGCGAGGAAGGCTTCGAGATAGGCGACACCGAGAGCCCCATTATACCGCTCTATGTGCGCGATACGGACAAGACCTTTATGGCTGTGGCCAAAGCTTTCGACGAAGGTGTTTTCATCAATCCTGTCATTCCTCCCGCCTGTGCTCCGCAGGACACGCTGGTTCGCTATGCACTTATGGCAACCCACACCCGAGAGCAAGTAGACGAATCCGTAGAAAAGCTCAAGAAGGTATTCAAAGAGCTGGAGATTCTCTAAACAAATCCAATGTTATAAGCAAAGGCAATGTCTCTTCTTAGACGAAAAGACATTGCCTTTATTCGTGTTATAAGAGTGAATCCCAATTAGTAAAAAACTTAAATCGTTATAATGGGGATTATGTTTAGTATAATGCCATCAAAAAG
>JAFLUV010000046.1 GCA_022508635.1 Prevotellaceae bacterium | reverse complement strand
TTAAAGAAAACTCCCCAGCAGCTGAAAGACATGATAGAGGGCAAGATAAAGGCACCTGCCCTGGTCTATATTACCATAAAATAGCGAAGCAGCCTTTGCCGCGAACAGAAACAACAACGCGAACAGAAACAACAACATGAGAACGATTTGAGAGGACAATAGACAAGTGTCAGAGTATAGTCAATAATGTAAGAACTAAAACCAAATGTATAGCAAAAGAAAATTATTATGCCTTTCGGCCTCCTTGCTCTTGGCAGTGTCGTGTACAGAGAAGAAGGGCGACGTGCTGTATGAGGCAGCCGAGAACTATGACATCGTGCTGAGTGAGTGCATAGACGAAACTCCTGCCTATTCGTGTACCAACCTCCTTGCAGATGAGTTCTGCGACCTGGAGTTTATTCCTCTTGAGAACAATAGCGAATACCCGTTAGGCGAGATGCGTAACGTGCAGGCTTGTGACTCCGGCTTGTATATCATGGACAATCAAGAGGGTCGTTCATTGTTTTACTACAGGCTTGACGGCAGTTTCGTCTCCAAGATTGGCGGGAAGGGACATAGCAGGGCAGAGTATACGGATATGCTGTACTTCTCTGCCAATACTGCTGGCGACACTGTGGCAATAGTAGACTACGACTATGTGAAATTCTACGACAGCAATGGCAAGTTCCTGAAGGAGGAGTCCTTGAAAGGCAGTCATTGGTGGCAGGGATTCCTGTATACAGACAAAGGCTTCATCCTCTCCCATAGCAACCGCGGGCAGAAGACGGTGCTTGCACAATACTCCAATGACTTCAAGACAGAACATCCCGTCATAGAGGGGCATGTGAATCTTATAAGTGACATGCCTTCTTCGTGGGAGAATCTGGTTCGCAGGAACGGAGAGAGGATATGCTACTATGATTACTATACCTCCACGTTCTACATATTCAATCTGGAGGACATGTCGGACAGCAAGCGGTTTACCCTGCATTCGCCCAATGGCGTGACGGAAAGCAAGGTGAGAGACGCTGGCATGAACTCAGCAGACTTAGATCATCTGGTGTCTTACGTATATGAAGACAGTACGATTTGGGGTAGATTCAAGTATGGAGAATACAGCTATGATCTCAGGCTTGATGTAAGGACAGGATTTTGTCAGCTGAATCGTCATATTGATTTGGACTGCGGATTTCTCTGTTCTCATAATGGGTGGTACTATTATGCCTACGGACCCAACCAGCTGTTACAGATCCTGCAACATAAGGACCCCTACAACCCGCTTCCTGTCAAAGATCTTTTCCGCGACATACTGGAACCGTATAAAGACAAGATCCGGGATACGGACAACTACTATATCCTGAGAATGCGCAAGAAAGAGGTATAGGAGGAATAATGGCCAATATGCTTTCTTGACGGTTGCATGTGATTTAACGTGAGTTCGACGAACTCAAGGCGAAGCATGTGGCTCCCATAGCGTCGAAGGTGATGCGCTATCCGGGCTCGAGGACTGCCAATTTCGCCCCTAAACACCGTTTTTACTTATAAGTATCAGAAAACCATCCCATTGCAATGGGCAGAGAATCCCGTTGCAGTGGGATATAATTCCCTTGCGCGTGGGACACAATTCCCTTGCGCGTGGGACTGCAATCCCTTACGCGTGGGACTATCTTCCCTTAGGCGTGGGAATACTTTCCCTTGCGCGTGGGAATGCTTTCCCACGCTTATGAAACTATCTGGGAATGCTTTCCCAAAATATTTTTTCAAGTTGGGAATGGAAGATGTTGCAATTCAGCTGCTTACGTAACAAGGGCTTTCGGGACAGCGATGAGAGCCCGGCAGAACTCCGTTCCCGCACGATACATTAATTATATATAAGGGCCTTGGTATTGGACTGTCAAACATGTTATGAGATGATAAAAACAATATTTTAATGACGTATTCTGACCAATAAGCCCGTATCTGGGATAACTCTACATTTCCCCTAAAAAGAAAAATGCAGACATTGCTGCCTGCATTTGTGTCAGTCCGAGTTTGTCGGAGACATCGTTCTGAAGCTTTGCCGATAAGGTGGGCTACATCTCCAGCTTTTCGATTTTCATCTCGCCGCAACGCTCTATGATGCCCACGCACTCTGCGAATTCGGGAGTAGCAGCATGCTTGGCAAGCACTTCTTCGTTTTCCCATGTCTCGCATATCATGAAGATATCCTTGCGCGTTGCACTCTCGAAGACGTCATAGGCAATGACGCCCTCGTGCTTTTGGGTCTTGGCCGTGAGGAGGATGGCGGCTTCGAGCGCTTCATTGTACTTGCCGGGCTTGGCTTGGAAGAAACAGTTCAGTCTAAGCATAGTTTTGATTTAGTTTAATGATTAGTATTATGTTTATTTAGTGAGCTTCTTTACGATTAGTTTTGCTGCTCTTGCGGGTGCTCCAGGTTGGCCTAAACATTGAGCCATGCGTTCGTAGCCTTGCAGCTGTGTTTCCCTTGCGCTTTCGCCGGGAAGAATGGCAGCAAGGTGTCGGCGGACATTTTGCGGCGACATTTGTTCGGCAACAAGTTCGGGTACGATTTCCTCATTTGCCACGAGGTTGACAAGTGAAATATATGGCACTTTCAGTAAAAATCGACGTGCGAGGGATGCCAGCCTTCCGGCCTTCATGTAGTAACACACTACTTGTGGTACTCTCAGGAGCGCCGCCTCAAGAGTCGCCGTTCCGCTGGTGACGAGTGCTGCCGTGCTATGCTGAAGGAGTGATAGTGTCTGGTCACAGACGATGTTGATTTCGAGCCCCTTGGCATACTCTCTGTAGACATCGTCGTCAAGGCCTGGTGCGGCTGCGAGTACCATTTGATAATCTTTGCCATAGGGAGCCACGGCAATTGCCATACGGCGTAGGTTGTCGCGCACCTCTTGTCTGCGGCTCCCGGGCAACAGTGCAATAATCGGGCGCGCATCAAGGCTGTTCTTGTGCCTAAAGGCATTGGCATCGGCGGGATGTTTTCGCAAGAAGTCGTCCACCTCGTCGACGGTAGGATTACCTATATAATGTATCGGATAGTGATGCTTCTCCTCGTAGAATTGTCGTTCAAAAGGCAGGATGCAGAAGAGTGCGTCAATGTGTCGCTTTATGTCCTTTATGCGCGATTCCTTCCATGCCCATATTTTGGGTGAGATATAGTAGAAGACCGGTATGTCGGAGTGTTGCTTGACGTAGCTTGCTATCTTCAGGTTGAAGCCTGGATAGTCCACAAGGATAACTACGTGGGGATGCCATGCGAGTATATCCTCTCTGCAATGCTTCAGGCCTTTTATTATAGAGGGTAAGTGCCTGATAACGGTAAAGAACCCCATATAGGCAAGGTCGCGATAGTGGGCAACGAGCTCTGCCCCTTGACTGGCCATCAAGTCTCCTCCGACGCAACGAAAACAAGCCTCAGGGTCTTCCTCCCTGAGGGCTGCCATCAGCCGGCTGGCATGTAGATCGCCGCTGGCTTCCCCTGCTATGAGATAGTATTTCATCGCACGTGAAAGATAAGGGGCATCAGAGTTTAAGGGAGTCCAAGGTATCCATCAGGCTGTACGTCGTCATGTCAAGCTGTACGGGCGTGATGGCAGCATAGCCGTTTTCAAGTGCCCAGCGGTCTGTATCGGTAGCTTCAGGTTCCAGGTTCTGGAAACACCCTGTCAGCCGGTAGGTTCCGTGGACTATCCTCTGTCCGTCAATCTGAGGTTCACTCACCGGTTCCAGTTCCTTGATCCACAAACCTCTGCCAATACGGCAGACCTTGGCTCCCTTCAGCTGCTTTACCTCGGGGAAGTTGACGTTGAGGAGAACATCTTGTGGCAATCCGTGATCCAGGACATAGCGAGCCGTGTGGAGGATGACCTGTTCGTATGGGGAAAAGTCGCATTGTTGGCTATGAGTGCACAGGCTATAGGCAATGGCGGGAACTTGCTTCATGCAGGCTTCAAGCACAGCGCCGACAGTGCCGCTATAATGAAGACAGACGGAAGAATTGTCGCCATGATTGATGCCGCTTACTACGAGGTCTGGCTTCTTGGACACCACCACCTCGAGTGCCATTTTGAGACAATCAGTAGGGGTGCCGTTGCAGGTATACACTGATAGTCCCGGTTCGTGCTGAAGCAGGTCGACCGTGAGCGGTGTGACAGGCGTTATGCTGCACGATGCACCGCTGCGGGGTCTGTCCGGAGCTACCACGATGACATCACCCAAAGTGCGCATCATGTTGGTGAGCACACGGATGCCTTGTGCCTGCACACCGTCATCGTTCGATATAAGAATTAATGGCCTGTTTGACATGATTCCACTACATTTACTGCACAAAAGTAATAAAAAAAACATAATTAGCTGAGTTTATTGAAAAGAAATTGCTATCTTCGCGCATAAATTAGACGTATGTTATTAACAAGAAGGCATACTTATCAACACTTCGCGCATTCTGTCGTCGTGAAAGGAAGCCTGTTTCGCATATTTTGCTTACCTTTGCAGAATAAAACAATAAGGATTAGAGAGAGTATATATACACACAGGTATGAGTAAAACCATAGCCATAGTCAATCAGAAGGGTGGTGTGGGCAAGACCACAACGAGCATGAACCTTGCTGCCTCCCTTGCGACGCTCGAAAAGAAAGTGTTGCTCGTGGACGCCGATCCCCAAGCTAACGCTTCCAGTGGCATGGGTGTCGACATGAGCAAAATAGAGCATTCCATCTACCATGCTTTGCTCGGGCAGGTGGACATTCGTGACATCATATACACGACAGATATTGAAGGACTGGACATCGTGCCCTCGCACATCAACCTGGTAGGTGCAGAGATAGAACTGCTTCACTTCAAGAGTCATGAGCGCGTCATGAGAAATCTGCTACAGCCCATCGTGGCAGACTATGACTACATCCTCATAGATTGTAGTCCCAGTCTCGGCCTCATCACAGTCAATGCGCTGACAGCTGCCGACAGTGTCATTATTCCTGTGCAGTGCGAGTATTTTGCTCTAGAGGGGATCAGCAAACTGTTAAATACGATAAAAATAGTGAAGTCGCGCATGAATCCGCAGCTTGAGATAGAAGGCTTCTTGCTCACCATGTACGACAGCCGTCTGCGTCTTGCGAACCAAATATACGAAGAAGTGCGCCGGCATTTCCGCGAATTGGTGTTCAAGACCGTCATCCAGCGCAACGTCAAGCTCAGTGAAGCCCCCAGCCACGGTGTGCCTGCCATCCTCTACGATGCTGATGCTGCCGGATCAAAAGCACATCTGGCACTGGCACAGGAAATTATAGAGAAAGAGAAATCGAAAAGTGACAAATAACCAAACACAAGGATATGGCTATTCGTAAGAAATACCAAGGACAGGCGCTGGGCAGAGGCCTTGATGCCCTGCTGCAAAACGAAGAGATTGAGACCAACGGCTCGTCCAATATCTGCGAAGTGCGCATGGATGACATTCGTCCCAACCCTAATCAGCCGCGTCGTGACTTCGACGACGATAGTTTGCAGGAACTGGCCAACAGCATACGGCAGATAGGTGTTATACAGCCCATCACTTTGCGTGATATGGGCGATGGTACCTACGTCATCATTGCCGGCGAACGCCGTTGGCGTGCCAGTCAGCGCATTGGACTTCTCACCATCCCTGCCTACATCCGTACCGTGGACGATGAGAACATGATGGAAATGGCACTCATCGAGAACATACAGCGACAAGACCTCACTGCGTTGGAAGTGGCGTTGGCTTACCAGAACCTTATCGAACAGTACGACCTGACACAGGAACAGCTGAGCGAACGTGTAGGCAAGAACCGTGCCACTGTCACCAATTATCTGCGTCTACTCAAGCTTCCTGCCTGTATACAGGTAGCACTCCGCAACCGCGAGATAGACATGGGGCATGCCCGTGCCCTGCTTGCTCTTTCCGATCCCGAGGCACAGCTCAAAGTGTTTGCTGAGATGAAGAATGGGCACATGAGCGTTCGCAAGATAGAGGAAATGGTAAAAAGTCTGAGTGAAGGTGCTTCCGTCAAGACTGCAACCGGTACGCGTATCCGACAGAAAGGCTCCAATCTGAGTGCTGACTATAATGTTTTGCGCGAGGAATTGCGAAAAATCTTCAAGACCCGTGTAGAGATGACTTGTTCGGACAGCGGTAAAGGTAAAATAAGCATCCCTTTCTCTAACGAATCCGAGCTTGAACGTATCGTGGAAATGCTTGACAAGCTCCGTAGCTGATGGTTCTTAGGTACACGTTCCCCTTTCTGCCAACCCTGCTCATGTGGCTTGGTTTCGCATCTGTCCTTTCAGCACAGGAAAGGGAAGTCACTGTGCCTACTACACTGCAGAAACGTGATACTATCGTTATTGACACGGTTGCTCTCCATGCCATCACCGAGGACATACTCTTGAATAGGCGTGTGCGCCGCGACTTGTCCACCTTTAAGCCTGATCCTATTCGTGCCACGTGGCTTGCACTCGTGATACCGGGAGCTGGACAAATCTACAACCGCAAATACTGGAAGCTACCCATTGTGTATGGAGGATTTTTGGGTTGCGTCTATGCCCTCACGTGGAACAACCAGATGCTGTCTGACTATTCGCAGGCTTATCTTGATATTATGGATAGCGACCCGAACACGAAGAGCTACGAGAAGATGCTGCCCCCGAACTATAGTATCGAGGGTAAGGAGGAACGCTTCAAAGGTATATTCAAGAGTAAGAAAGACACCTTTCGTCGCTTTCGTGACCTGAGTATCTTTGCATTCGGAGGTGTATATCTTCTTTCGGTCATTGATGCCTACGTTGATGCCGAGCTATCAACATTCGATATTTCACGTGACCTCAGTGTCCAGCTACTGCCGACGATGTTAGAGACAGAACGTATTGACATGCACCACAACCGGACAACCCCCGGTATACAGTGCCTCATCAACTTCTAAACAATTCAGACAATGAACAAATATACTATATTCCTTACATTATTGCTGCTATCTTTTACCATTGTCCAGGCTGCTCCTTCTTGTTTCCTGTCTTCCATTGCCATGCAGGATAAGAATGAAGAGGACAGTCTGGCTCTCTCCGTTGAACTGCCTGAAGGTCTGCAAATGCGGGAGATTGACAGCCTGCTTGCCAGTTGGCATGCAAGCAAGTTCCTTCAATTCGATGAGCAATGTGAGTCGACAGGGGAGAACCCTGATTTCGATCCCGAGACTTATGCTAAGCGTTTGAGCCGACTGCCCAACGTGGTAGACATGCCTTATAATAATGTAGTGCAACAATATATCAATCTTTATAGTGGTCGTTTGCGTCAATCTGTTTCCGTGTTGTTGGGCGCGAGCAATTTCTATAATCCCATCTTTGAGGAAGCTCTCGAAAGTTATCAGGTACCGCTTGAGCTAAGATACTTGCCTATTATAGAGAGCGCCCTCAATCCCACTGCCGCCAGCCGTGCAGGAGCTGTTGGTCTTTGGCAGTTTATGATAGGAACGGGTAAGCAGTATGGTTTGGAGGTGACAAGTCTTATTGACGAACGGTGCGACCCTATCAAGTCCAGCTATGCTGCCGCTCAGTATCTGCACGACCTCTATAGTATTTTCGGAGATTGGACTCTGGTCATTGCCAGTTACAACTGTGGCCCGAACAATGTCAACAAAGCCATCAAGCGGGCAGGTGGTGTCAAGGACTATTGGACCATCTATCCTTACCTGCCGGCAGAGACACGTGGCTATGTACCAGCCTTCATTGCAGCCAACTACATCATGAATTATTATTGCGACCACAACATCTGTCCGGTCAATACGACGTTGCCGATGAATACTGACACGATACAAGTGAACCGTAATGTACGTATGGAACGTATAGCAGAACTGGTGGGTATCAGTCAGGAAGAGATTCGTGCACTTAATCCGCAGTATCGCACATCGCTCATCCCTGGTGAGAGCCATACCTGTACCTTGCGCCTGCCTACGACAGCCGTCGGTACTTTCATCGACGCAGGGGATTCAATTTATGTTACTGCGAACGAAGCACGTTTGGTGCCCGATGTTCCTGTGCCCGTGAAAACTCCGTCCAATAAGAAGGGAAACGGTACGACTGTCACTGTCCGCAAGGGCGACACGTTGGGAGCAATAGCCAAGCGCAACCGCACCACTGTGTCACGGCTGCAACAGCTAAACGGCATTAAGGGTACAAACATCCAAGCCGGACAAAAAATAAGAGTGAACTAAACCTATTGCCTATCCCCAAAGATAATGCTATGGAAAAACTGAGCCCGCGTGAGATTGAGGATGAAAAGATTGTAACGGAAGCCTATCAGCGTCTGGTGGACAGCTATTTGGCATCGCGGCATTGCAAGCATTTGGACATTATAGACAAAGCTTTCAATTTCGCCAAGGAGGCTCATAAAGGTGTGCGTCGCCTTTCTGGAGAACCATACATCATGCACCCTATTGCTGTGGCGCAGATTGCATGCAGCGAGATAGGGCTTGGCAGTACGGGCATCTGTTCGGCGCTGCTGCACGACGTAGTAGAAGATACGGACTATACGGTGGAGGATATCTCCAATATCTTTGGCCCGAAGATAGCGCAGATTGTGGATGGCGTGACGAAGATATCCGGCGGCATCTTTGGCGATAAAGCGTCGGCACAGGCAGAGTCCTTCAAGAAACTTCTACTGACGATGAGCGATGACATACGCGTCATCCTCATCAAAATCTCCGATCGTTTGCACAACATGCGCACATTGGGCAGCCAGTTACCAAGTAAACAATACAAGATAGCGGGCGAGACATTATATATATATGCACCGCTGGCTCATCGGCTTGGGTTGAACAAGGTGAAGGAGGAACTTGAAGATTTGAGCTTCAGCTATGAGCATCCAGAGGAGTATCAGCACATCAAGGAGCAGTTGGCGGGTGTTCGCGATCAACTTGCCACTATATTTGAGCAATTTACGGCACCTATCCGGCAAAAGCTTGACGAGGCGGGAATACGCTATGAAGTAAAGGCGCGCATAAAGAAACCATACAGTATCTGGAGCAAGATGCAGGCGAAGCATGTTACCTTTGAAGAGGTGTATGACATCTTAGCGGTACGCATCGTCTTCGACGTAGAAGAAGGAGCGGATGAGACGGCGGAATGCTTTAAGATATACGCTGCGGCCAGCAGCATCTACAAGCCACATCCTGACCGTCTGCGAGATTGGGTTTCTAATCCGAAGGCGAATGGTTATCAGGCGTTGCACACGACTCTTATGAGCAAGGCGGGCAAATGGATAGAGGTGCAGATACGCAGCAGGCGTATGGACGATATTGCAGAGAACGGTTTTGCGGCTCATTGGAAGTACAAGGAGGGTGAGACAAGTGATGATGAGGATGGCGATATCAATGAGAATAATGAGAACGAACTGAACAAGTGGCTGCACACGATACGTGAGATCCTGGACGACCCTCAGCCGAATGCCATAGACTTTTTAGATACGATCAAGCTGAACCTCTTTGCCAATGAGATATTCGTTGTGACACCAAAGGGCGAGTTTAAGACGATGCCTGCGGGTTGTACGGTGCTTGATTTTGCATTTAGTGTCCACACTTTCCTCGGAACGCATTGTATAGGGGCAAAGGTAAACCATAAGCTTGTGGGCATCAGCTATGTCTTGAACAGTGGAGACCAGGTGGAGATACTTACATCCAAGAATCAGAAAGTGGACAAAAAGTGGATAGGTTTCACCACAACTGCTAAGGCGAGAGGTAAGATAGAGGCAATATTGCGTCGTGAGGAAAGGGAGCGCCGGAAGAAGGGCGAGGATATCCTCACCGAATTCCTTCTGGCAAACGAGAAAGAGCCTACCAGCACCAATGTGGAGAAGATTTGCCGCTTCCATGGTTTTCAGTCGCGTGACGAGCTTCTTTCTGCCATTGGCTCGCAAGCAATCGTGCTGGATGAGGTCGACCTGAAGGTGCTCGAAGAGGAAGTGCACAAGGGGAAGAAGTGGAAGAGGTATCTGACCATCTTCAAGCGTCACCATGACGAAAAGGAGGAAGCACAAAGTGGAAAAGCGGAAGGTAGACAGGATTTTCCGCTGCAGATAGACAAAAAGAAGCCGCTCATACTTAACGAAGAGACTATCAAGCGCTACGTCATCTGTGACTGCTGTCACCCAATTCCAGGCGACGATGTGCTGGGATACATTGACAAGGAGCAGCAGATCATTGTCATACACAAGCGTCAGTGCGACATTGCCAAGCGTTTGAAGGCGAGCGACGGCAATCATATTCTGTCCGCACAATGGGACATTCATGGTGGAGTCTCCTTTCCTGCTACGCTCCACATTGCAGGCTTTGACCGTGTAGGCGTACTGCATCGCATGACGGCTATACTCTCCCAACAACTCAACGTCAACATCCACAGCCTGCACGTTGAGACTGGCGATGGGCTTTTTTCTGCCGACATAAAGCTCGGTGTCCATGATGTTAGCGACCTTCAGACCATTTGTCAGGATCTAAAGAAGATAGAGGAGATACAAGAGGTTAGCCGTCATTAAACGACATTTTTGCCAGAGCGTTAGAGCGTCAGCAACCCGATGTCGTCAGCATCCTCTAATACCGGGAACTTCTTGCGAAAAGTACGAAGGTGATCCATGTCGATGTCCCTTGTCAGGACGTCGGCTTTGTTTTCTTGGCAAGCTTCCATTTGTCCGTATGGATTTACGAAGGCTGTTCCGCCTATGTATTGGCAGATAGGATCGCAGCCGATGCGGTTTACTCCCAGGACGTAGCATTGGTTCTCAATTGCCCTCGCCTGTAGTAGAATGCGCCATGCGTGTATGCGCGACGCAGGCCATGAGGCTACGCATAGCAACGCATCGTAGTCGTCATGGCATCGCAGCCAGAGCGGAAAACGAAGGTCATAACAGGTGCAGAGGCGGAAGCGAACACCGCGCCACTCGACGGTGGTTTGTTCACTGCCGGCGACATAGTGCAGATGCTCGCCCCCGTAGGTGAAGAGATGATGCTTGTCATACCATCGGGCATTGACCTCCTCCGTAGTATCCCGCGTCCTATGTTCAGTTGTATCGTCCTTCCTTCGCGGCATGACGAAATACAGACGGTTCCTGTACTGGAATCCTCTGGCAGAGTCGTGTTCCCGCACGGCAATGCTTCCGGCAACGGCAGCATCCAGCCTGTCGGCCATTTGCTGCATCCACAACAATGTGTCGCCATCCTCTGGCTCCGCTACCGATTCCGGTACGGTGACAAAGCCAGTGTTCCACATCTCAGGCAGGACGTAAAGATCGCTTTTCTCTGCCGAGAGCATAGCACGTCCTGCCGTCTCTTGGTTCCTTTGCAGGCTGCCGCGGTGCTCCCCGTCGGCTCCCCATGTTATGTCCATCTGTATCAATGTCACTTTCATCGTACAAATCTCATTGTCGTTAAGCAGCTGCAAAGGTACGATAAAATGTCCGTTTTGAGCTTGTTTCGTACGATTTTTCGCGCTTAAGAGAATTTTCTTCGAGCAAGTGGGGCATGAGATAATTTGTTATAGTCCACCGTCAACAATCCAGATATGTTTTTCGTTGTCGTTTCTGATGGCGATATATTTCTGCTCTTGTCTTCCATCGGGATACGTAAGAGTGTAGAACACGTATGCTCCGATGTAGTCACTGTCGCAATGCTCCTTGAAGTCTGTGACTTTGCAGCCTTTCATTTCACTTGTCAGCGTAGGGAGCATATTCTCATAATAGACCAGTGCTTCGCAGGCTTGCCTGCCGTTGCCACTGACGATGGCTTGGAGGATGCGCCGGGTGGCTTGTACGGCAGTCTCGTTCTGTAGTTTACAGAGCCGCTCACCGGTCATGTCCGGTATTACTCCTGCAACCTCTGTCCATTGAGCTTCTGGAATCTGTGTGAGGTTCTTACGGCTCATCATGATATTATATTGAATATGGTCGGTATGGAGCAGGAGGGTCTTTTTGCCTTTATTGACAACCCAGAGTTTGGCAAAGCGCAGTAGTCCGTCTTTTTTTGTAAACACGTTTTCAACTTCTACTTCCCAGTCACTCGTTTCCCCGTTTCCCAGCAGGTGTCGCAGATTGTTGTTTCTTTCAGTTTCCTTGAATGTCAAGATGATGGTCGAGTCGGTTTCTGTACGTGTCACTTCGTTCTTTTGGGAAAAGCTGATAGCGGATTCCTGCATGGCCAGGAGGTGCTCAGGGTGGAGCAGGCTGACAAAGTTCTCAAGTAGGTTGGCTGCGTGAGGCTCTTTCACGTAGAGGGCGTTGGGAATCCACATATATTGTGTCTGGCCGTCGAATACGATGGTACGTCCGTTTTGTTTCTCTGCACGAAAGAACACACTGTCGTTCTGCCGGAATAGCCCGATGTCTATTCTTACGAAGTCGGCTTCTGGGTCGAAATAGGCAAAGTTCTCATTGGGGGCGGTTCGGGCATAGACGCTCATTTGGAAGTTGCCAACGCTCTGCATGCTTTTAATCCCTTGCTCGTAGAGGAGGCTGTACGGGTTCACTGCTACGGCAGATGTGGAGAAGAAATGGCTCCATCCGATGAAGATTCCGAACAGGAATGCAGCTACAGCAATTGCGGAATGCCAGAGACGATGATGTTTCGTGACATGGCTGCAGACAGCTTGCTTGGAGGAAGCCTCCTGTGGTTGTAATGCTTTGAATCCTTCGGTCAATTCCTCGTAGTATGCTTTGCATGCAGGGCACTCAGCCATGTGAGCTTTGCACTCAGCCTGTGTTTGCATACTAATGGTGGTGTCGAAGAGGTCGGCTATGTTACTCTTAAATTCCTTACAGTTCATGATTGATGTCTTGTCTGAGTTAATGTTGTGTTTGTTTAATCGCCTTGCGGACTTTCTCCAGTCCGTAGAGGAAGCGGGATTTCACTGTGGGCAGAGGAAGGGAGAGAATCCTGGCTATATCGCTAAAGCTGTTGTTGCCATATATTCGGAGTCGTATTACTTCGGCTTGTTCTTCAGGGATTTCTGCAAGAAGTTGAACTATCCGCCGATAGTCTGCTTCATTGCTTTCAAATGGTGTGTCGGCCATGTCCGTGCGAAGGTCTAAGGGAATCGTCTTAAGCCGGCATGACAGTAAAAGCCGTGAAGTGCAGGTGTTCGATAGCGTCCGAAAGATATAGCTTCGCCAGTCTTTCACCTCAGTGCTCGTCTCGCAGGGGAATTTCCCGCAGATTTTCAGGTAGGTATCCTGTAGCGCATCTTTTGCATCGTCTGTGTTGCCAAGACGGTAACAGGCATACCTCATCAGGCGCGGATGTTCTTGTCGCAATAGTTCCGCGAGCTTGTTCTTTGTGATGATATTTTCGTGGTTCATTGTCTTTGCTTTTGAGATGCATCTGTTATAAAGACTCTGAAATAGTCAAAAAGATTTAATGGAGGAGATTTTTTCTAATAAAGTACCGTCTTTGTTTCCTGTTATGGTCTGATCAACGTTTTCTCTCATCTTGTCTGTTGCCATAATTTGATCATGCATGATCGTGACGAGTCGGCCAG
>JAFLUV010000045.1 GCA_022508635.1 Prevotellaceae bacterium | reverse complement strand
TCACGAAAAGCGACGTGACGAGGATGAATGCCGCACAACCGTTCATGTTGATGGTCGTACATATCGGCAGTACAAACCGTGCCACCTCGCGGCGGACGCCCAGCCGCCTCTCTGCCGCTTCCATCGTCACGGGCAATGTTGCCGCCGAGCTCTTGGTGAAGAGAGCCGTCAGCACCGCCGGGCTCATGCACCTGAGCACTCGCAGCGGATTAAGTCCGCGAGCCGTGAGAAACAAGGGCAGGATGATGAAGGACTGCACGATGTTGCTGCCCAGTACCACCAGTATATACTTGCCCAGCGACTCCGCCATTACGCCGGCACACAACTGAGCCGACAGTTGGGCGGCAAAGGCAATAATGCCGACAGGCAGAGTCCGCACGAGCCATCCGATGAGCAGGAAAACCAGTTCCTGAAGGCCGGTGAGCAGCTTCACGACGGCTGCCTTCTCCTCCGTCTCGGGCAGGCGTGACAGCCCTATGCCTGCCGCAAAGGCCACGAGCAGGAGCGAGAGGACGTTCCCCTCAAGGAAAGGACGAACGATGTTGTCGGGCACGACGCTGATGAGATGCCCGAAATAGCCGCCGTCCGCTCCGGACGGGAGGGACGGCAGCTGCGATTGGAGCGACTCTGCCTGCGGACTCACGACGACATAGAGCAGTGCTCCCGTGGCGGCGGCGCAGACGGTGGTCAGTAGCGTATAGGTCAGCATGCGGCGGAAGATGCGCCCGGTATCCCGGCTGGCACCCATCGTAGCCATCGTAGTGGTTACTGCCAGGACAATCGTCGGTACGGCCAGCAGCTGGAACAGCCGGATATAGACAGCGGCTATGGCATCGGCCGCGGCATTCAGCTGCCCCATGTTCATCATCCCTAAGAGCGTTCCGGCAAGGAGCGCGCCCAACCATACGAGTGTCTTCTTCATACCGTCATCTGATTCTTGCAACAATAACGCGGAGTATCTTCGCTATCGTATGTCAATAGCCGGGATTTTGCGGCGCAATGCCAAGTTCCTCGCCCGACAGACCCGTAGGAATGGGCTGACGGTAGTGGCGACCTCTTACATTATTGTATTTAGCCAGCAGGTGATTGTGAACCTTCTCGAAGAAGGCACGCTGCTCGGTGGTGTAGGAAACGTCGCCATGCTCCCAGTGAGCGTCAAAGTGCTTGTAGCTGCCCACCTTCTGCACCGATGCAATCAGATCCTTCCAGCGCAGGTTGTTGTAGAGCGAGAACTGCTCGTAGGTGAACTCGTAGTCCCATTCGCGCTTTATCTGGTCGAACGTCGGAGCAGCGACGGTTTCGATGCCGGCACGCTTGCGCAGCTCGTTGAAAGGCTCGGCGGCCTCGCTGTTGCGACCCAGCTGCACCAACGCCTCGGCCTTGGTGAGCAGCACCTCGGCATAGCGAATCTCTATGCGGTCCACGGAGTTCTGGGTAATCTCCAGGTTCTCGGCATTCTCATAGCTCTGATCCACGCCCTTGCCGTTGACGGGAGTATATACGGGCGAATAGTAGTGGTGCAACAGGCCTGTCTCGGGGTTTACTATCTCCGTCAGGTAGGTCTTCGCCAGGCGCTTGTCGTCGGGCTGTTCCGCTTTCCAGTCGTCATACAGGTCGTCGTCTGCCACCTCGGTGTGGTTCTGTCTGTAGCCCTTGCCGTTTTCGCCATTCTGGAAGGGGAACGTCCACGAGCAATGCGTCTGGTGGTTGCCTTGTGCGTCCAGCTTGTCGCCGTCGTGTGCAATGGTGAACAGATGCTCGTTGGTGCCGCGCTTGTTCGACTCGTACTCACGGCCGAAGAGCTTCTCGTATTCGGGATCAAGCGCAAGCAGGCCGCTGTCGATAACTTTGTCAGCATACTCTATGGCTTTCTCCAGCCTTGCGTCCGTCTTGCTGAATACAGGGTCTTCCTGCGAGTCGGCAATCGCCTGCACCTCAGCCTCCGACAAAGGATTGTCGCCCCATACCAAATATGTGCGTGCGAGTATGCCCTGTGCTGCCTGTTTCGAAGGAACGCGAGGGTCGCCGTTGTAGTTGAGCAGCAATGTCTCGGCATCGGTCAGGTCACTGATAATCTGGGCGAATACCTCGTCGATTGGCTTGCGCTCGGTGGTAGAGCCGCCGTTTTCCGTGAAGATGGGAATTTCGCCCCACAGCTGCGCCAGCTTCAGATTGGCAAGTGCACGCAGGAACTTGGCCTTGCCCACGGCAGCGTTATAGCCGGCTTGTGAGACTTTGTTCTGCGCCAATGAATTGTTGATGGTGGTGATGGCTTCGTTTGCCTGTGCTATACTGAGAAGCAGGTGGTTGAAGACCTTCACCTGATACCATGTGTCCGGGCCTTGCTCGAAGCGGCTGTTCAGCGGTCCTTCCTTGCTTTCCTCACCCTCAAACGATATGAGCTTGTTGGAGTTAAGTTCAATGATGAACGAGAATGACGATGAAAGTGGTTGCCAGTGGCTATAGACACCGTTTACCAATGCCAGTGCGCTGGCATCGTCTGCTACCACGTTTTTGTCGGTTAACTGCGTATCGTCGCCGCCTCCAGGTGCGGGATTGGTTTCGGGATCGTCCGAACAAGCTGTGAAACTTACAGAAAAGACGGCTGCCCAAAATGCAGCGAAAATCAAATTCTTCTTTTTCATAATAAAATCTCCTATTACCTTAAATTAAACATTAGTGAATTTACTTGTTGTTTTTAGTTGACCTGCCTGTTGTTTTTAGTGGCAGTATTTATTGTTTTGATTTCCGGGTGCAAAGGTACGGCGAGAAAATAAATGCCACAATCGCACATTTTATGTAAATTAAGTACCCTGTTTTTGGTATCCGCATATACCAGACAAGTTTGTCCTACATCGCCCGTATGTAAATCGTCTTTTACAGTAAACTTAAAACTAACTAAAAATAATTAAGTTGCGAGTTTCGATTTGCTTCCTTGGTAGATACCTTAGAAAGAATTAAGTATAAGTTCCGAAAACTTGGCTAAAACTTTGGTAACACTTAAATGTTTCGGACGACTCTGTTTCGGAGCAAAATCAGACACGATACCAAAGATCATAAAAACAGCCGAAGGCAAACCATTTCAGTCTGCCTTCGGCTATGTTATGTCCTTCCCTTGTTCCGTCAAAAGGACGGAGGAAAGCTACAATCTGCTTACTTCTCTATCTCCAAGAGCTCGACGGTGAAGATGAGACAGGAGAAAGGAGGAATCTTGCTTTGTTCGCGGTCACCGTAAGCGAGGTTCTGGGGCACGAAAATTTCCCACTTGCTGCCTACGGGCATCATGCAGAGAGCTTCAGTCCAACCCGCAATGACTTGTCCAACAGGAAAGGTTACAGGTTTGCCACGCTTGTAGGAACTATCGAATTCCGTGCCGTCAATGAGATGGCCTTCATAGTTCACCTTCACCTTATCCTCCTTCTTAGGTAGTTCACCGGTACCGGCTGTCAGTATCTTATACTGCAAGCCGCTGGGTGTCACCTTTACGCTGTCCTTTTTGGCATTGGCCTTGAGGAATTCCTCGCCTGCAATGCGGTTGTCTCCGTACTTCTTTTCCATGTTCACACGGTGGTAGTACTCCATCTGCTTCTTGACCAGTGCTTGTGTACTGTCCATAGAGATGGTGGCATTCATGCCAGAGACACCATCGCGGAAACCTTGTACGAAAAGTACCTTGTTGAGGATGTCTGTGCTATCGTTTATTTGCTTTGAAGCACTGGGATACACCTGCTCCTCTACTTGTTGCCGAATTTCAATGCCTGCCAGACGTGCCTTTTCGCGCTTGTCTGCCACAGTGAGCTCTTTCTGCTCAAAGCCTTTCAAGAAGTCAATGACGTAGGTTGTATCTACGCCCATGCGCTGAGCCAAGTAATTCTTCAGGCCATTGGCGTTGGCACGACCGAAGTGATAGCTGAAGGAGTCAACGCTTATCGTATCAATCACCTCAACAGGTTCCTTCGATTTTTTCTTCTTGTCAGTTTTCTTGGCTGCATCTGCGCACAGCGAAATGCTGGCACAGAGTGCAAACAGGATAAGTTTCTTCATTGCAAATTACTCGATGCCCAGAAGTTCAATCTTGAAAATAAGGCAGGAGAATGGTGTAATCTTGCCAGCTTCACGATCGCCATAAGCCTGTTCCTGAGGAATGTATACCATCCAGGTAGAGCCAACAGGCATCTTTGTCAGTGCCTTAGTCCATCCGGGGATAACTTGGCTGCAACGGAACTTAGCGGGCTCGTTGCGTTCGTAGCTGCTATCAAAAATGGTGTCATTGAGGAGTTTGCCCTCGTAGTTGACGCTTACGCGGCTAGTGTCGGTAGGGATGGCGCCTGTACCTTCGGTGATGACTTCATAATACACGCCGTCACCCAGTTCCTGGATGCCTTCCTTCTTGGCTATCTCTGCCATGTAATCTTCACACTGCTTCTTCCATTCGCCATACTTTTCAGCCATGACATTTGCCTTGACCTCCTGTATCTTTGTCTGAGCTGTGGCAGCAGCCTCGTCGACGGTCATCAGGGCGTTATTGCCCGTGGTGCCTGCCACGAAACCTGCCATGAAGTTCTTCAGGCTGATGGTTCGTGTGCTGTCGTCTCCAAAGACTTCGTAGTTGATGCCTTTAATCATTTGCTGGCTTACCTGCTGACCAATCTGCAGACCAGCATAATAAGCAGCCTTCTTCTTGTTGTCGCCAGCGTTGGCAGCCTCGGTCAGACCCTTGATGAACTCGTCTATGTAGGTGGTGTCAACACCCATGCGCATGGTCAGATAGTCCTTCAGTCCCTGTGTTTGAGCCAGGCCGATGGTGTAGCTCAGGGTGTCAACGTCATCCTTCAGGTTAGCCTTGGGAACGCCGTTACAGCAACTTCCCATGATTGCAGCCAGTGCAACGGCTGCGAGAAATGAAAACTTCTTCATTGTCTTGTAAGTTTAAGATTATTTAATGTTTGTTGATATTCTTGATTACAGCACCTTGATGAGTTCCACATCGAAAACAAGTGTGCTGAAAGGCGGGATGCTTGCTCCAGCACCCTGTTCGCCATAAGCGAGTAGATAAGGTATGGTGAAGCGGAACTTAGCACCTTCCTTCATGAGCTGTACGCCTTCAGTCCATCCGGGAATGACCTGATTCAATCCAAAGTCGGCAGGAGTGCCGCGTTCGAAGCTGCTGTCGAAAACGGTTCCGTCGAGCAGACGGCCTTCGTAGTGGCAGCGCACGGTGTCGGTGGCCTTTGGGCTCTTGCCGCTCCCCTCGGTCAGCACTTCATATTGCAGTCCGCTCTTTGTCACGGTCACGCCGGCTTTCTTTGCATTTTCGTCCAAATAGGCTTTGCCCTTAGCGATGGCCTGCTGTGCTTCCTGTTTTTGTTTCTTCTGAAAAAAGTCCTGAAGCATAGTCTGTGCTTCTCGGTGAGAGAATGCAAGTTCTTTGTCTTCCATCACGTCACTGACGCTTTTTGCGAAGTCTTCAATGCTAAAATTTTCTATGTTCATGCTCTTGAGTTGCTGGCCGATACCGAGGCCAAGAGCATAGCTGATTTTATCCATATTATGAGATACTATTGATTAACGTGCCGCAAAATTAGTACATTTTCTCCATACCGCGTGCGTCCTCTCCTTTTTTTTTACTATATTTGCATATCTTTAACAGATATAGCAGCTGCAAGCATTTCAAAAAGAAGGTAGAACAACGCAAATAGAATAACATACTATGCCAAACGAACTTAGTATTCGCTGCCGCAATAATGGGGAAAAGTCAATAAACGTGCCTTTCGGCAGTTCACTTTATGATGTCTACGCACAGGCAGATCTTATGATGGAATACGGTCCTGTGGCTGCCTATGTCAATAATAAGGTGCAAGGCATGAACTACCGCTTCTATAACAACAAGGACGTGGAGTTTTTATCGATTGCCTCTCCTGGCGGGATGCGTACCTACACGCGTTCGCTCTTTTTTATTCTTGCTAAGGCGGTCGAAGATACGTTCCCTGGTGCACAGTTGATTATCGGGGATGTTGTGTCTCGGGGATACTATTGCGAACTACGCATAGGACGGGTTGTCGGGGATGAGGACGTGCATCTCATTAGGCAGCGTATGCAGGAAATCATCGCTGCAGACATGCCTATCCATCGTATTCAGTGCCCAATAGAAGAGGCTATTGAAATGTTCAGGCAGCATGGTATGACCAGTAAGGTGCAACTTTTGGAGAGCCAAGACAGCCTCTATACATATTATTATAAGCTTGGCGAAACTGTTGACTACTTCTATGGCTGTCTGCTTACTCGTACTGGGCAGGTGCATCTGTTTGACCTTGTCAGGTTCTGCGATGGTCTCCTTCTACGTATCCCCTCAATGAAAGAGCCGTGGCGATTGGAGGAGATGACCGAGCAGCAGAAACTGTTCGGTGTTATTCAGGAGCATCGCCGTTGGCAGGACATATTGGGTGTGCGTACAGTGGGCGAGCTCAATGCGGCAATCCAAACAGGTCATGCTACTGACCTTATCAATGTCAGTGAGGCTCTGCAAGAAAAGAAACTTGTAGGTATTGCCAACGAGATTGCAGAGCGTGGATCCCGCATCGTACTGTTGGCAGGTCCTAGCAGCAGCGGTAAGACAACCACAGCGAAACGGCTTGCTATTCTTCTTATGGCTTGTGGTCTGCGTCCGCATATCATCAGTACGGACAACTATTTTGTCAATCGGGTGGATACTCCTCGCGATGCTAACGGAGAATATGACTTTGAGTGTATAGAGGCCGTTGACATAGACTTCTTCAATGTGCAGATGAATGCCTTATTACGAGGCGAAGAGGTCGAGTTGCCGCGTTATGACTTTCCTTCTGGTGAACGTGTTTTCGAGGGGAAGAAGCTCCGGATAGGACAGGACGACGTAATCCTCCTTGAGGGGAATCATGCCCTTAATCCCATCTTTACAAACCAGATACCAGAAGAGAAAAAATACCGTATCTACGTATCGCCCATTACGGCTATTCGCTTAGACGACCATAATCATATTCCGACGGACGATATCCGTTTGCTTCGTCGCATTTTGCGTGACTATAAATTCCGCGGTTACTCTGCAGTAGAAACCATTAAGCGTGCCGCAAGTGTCAAAACCGGTGAGGAAAAATGGATACTGCCTTTCCGGGAACTTGCTGATGCAACCTTTAATAGTGTCTTGCTCTATGAGTTGGGCGTAATGCGTGACCGTGTGCTTCTCATCCTGGAGCAAGTACCAGAACGCAATGTCGAGTATGCCGAGGCAACACGTCTACGCAGCTTCCTATCTTGTTTCCGTAGCATTCCCGACGGCCAAGTGCCACCTACAAGTTTATTGCGTGAGTTCGCAGGAGGAAGTTCATTCAAGTACTAATATGTTGAGAAAATCTTGAAAACTATTCCATCACATCCTTTGTACTACCTGTGGTCTGGAAGAAGGTGACTTGTGTGGTGGTTTTCTTGTCGAAAAGTGTGTTGGAGAGCAGCTCGACAATACCGAATTGTGCCATCGGCGTTTCCATATTGACATACTCTTTGCCCTGATAGGCAACGCTTATCTTTGTACGAGCCGGAATGTTGTAATAGACTCCGTTATCCATTTTGGCACGCTTTTTAGTAACGTCCTCCGAGGGGACTGACGTCGGGATGCTTTCCATAACCTTAAGCGATATGGTAACAGGCTCGCCCACCAAATTGTCGGCATCCACCACACCGAACTTCTGCGAGAAACGGAAAAGTACGTCGCGGTCGCTCTCCTGTTGCGGGTCATAGAAAAAAGAGAAGACTTCAGTGTCGGTCTGACGGGTACCGCTGAAGAGCGATTCCAGTACTGAAGCCTGTTTGTCCAGCTGTTCAAGCATGAGTTTAAGCTGTTCGCCGTCTTTTGGCGTATTGTCTGCTTCGCCTCGGACGAGGGCGTTCTTGCTGTCGCGAATATCGTACATCTCCTGCGCACAGAGTTCTGCCATCTTTGCCGTGCTACCAGCAGCAAGTATCTCCTGTGTCATGTAGGTGCGAGGATTCTCGGGAGCCGCCCCTTTCACGGGCTTAGGCAACTCTGGCAAAAAGGTCTCTTGTGCATCACAGTTAATGCTCAGCAGGATACCGTCGTGGCTGAGTCCGACAAGTGGTGCTACAGTCTTGCTTTTCAATTTAATGCTGTAGACTTTTGCTGGGTCAGGCTTGCCGAAGGGCTCAAGAATGATGTCCTTCAAAGTCCACTGAATGCTTTCTTCCACTGGAACGTCCTGTAGCCGCAGATAGCGGTCGGCATATTTGTTGAAATCGCCGGGGCGGATGGTTGTCTTCTCGCAGACGACAGTTATGCGGAATGCTGTACGTGGCAAGTAATAGGTGACACCTTCAAGAGTGCTTCCTGGTACGAAAGGTACTACTTCCGTCTGTGCAGAGGCAAAATAAAGCGTGAAGAATGAAATGTGAAAAAACAAGAGTAATGCAGCACGTTTCATATTTTTATCCCTAATATAATGTTCAAATCCGTTGCCTTATTTGTGTCTATTGGCACGCTGACGGCGTATGTCCGCCTTCTTCTTGGCGGCACCGCTACCATGCGCTCCAGTTATGTATTGCTTTTTTTTAGCTTTTGTCTTTACCTTGGCGACCTCTTTCCTTGTACTGCCTTTTGCACCGCCTCGGAAAGTAATGCCTTCCATGATAACTGCATCAATGTCGTCACCTCCAAATTTTGCCATTTGCTTTTCTGTCAAAAATGAATCAATGATGGAACAGCCTTATTCCGGTGAATGCCATTGCGATATTGTATTTGTCGCAAGTCATGATAACATGGTCGTCGCGGACGCTGCCACCTGCTTGTGCGATGTATTGGACGCCGCTCTTGTGGGCACGCTCCACGTTATCGCCAAAGGGAAAGAATGCATCACTGCCGAGGCTTACACCTGTGTTCTTCTGAATCCAAGCTTGTTTCTCTTCACTGCTGAGGGGTTGGGGTCTTTCGGTGAAGAACTTCTGCCACTCTCCATCAGCAAGGACGTCCATATAGTCGTTGCTGATATAGATATCAATGGTGTTGTCACGATCGGCACGGCGTATGCCAGGCACAAAGGGCAATGCCATTACCTTGGGATTCTGACGGAGCCACCAAATGTCAGCCTTGTTTCCGGCAAGGCGTGTGCAGTGGATACGGCTCTGCTGGCCAGCTCCGATGCCAATTGCCTGACCATCCTTGGCATAGCAGACACTATTGCTCTGCGTATATTTGAGGGTGATAAGGGCAATAATGAGGTCACGACGCGCAGCCTCGGTGAAGTCCTTGCAAGCGGTGGGTATGTTCTCGAAGAGTGCGGGGTCGTCCAGCTTCACTTCATTGCGTCCCTGTTCGAAGGTAATACCAAAGACTTGTTTACGCTCAATAGGTTCAGGTGTGTAAAGTGGGTCGACTTGGATAATATTATAGGTGCCCTTACGCTTTTCGCGCAGTATCTGTAATGCTTCCTCTGTAAAACTGGGTGCGATGATGCCATCGCTCACTTCACGTTTGATGATGAGTGCGGTAGCTTCGTCGCATGTGTCGCTTAGCGCAATAAAGTCGCCGTAGCTGCTCATGCGGTCTGCACCGCGGGCTCGGGCATATGCACAGGCAATAGGGCTCAGAGGGACTGGGATATCATCCACAAAGTATATCTTCGCAAGTGTTTCGCTTAATGGCAGACCTACGGCAGCGCCTGCCGGGGAGACATGCTTGAAACTGGCAGCCGCTGGCAATCCGGTGGCTGCCTTGAGTTCTTTGACGAGTTGCCAGCTGTTCAGGGCATCAAGGAAGTTGATGTAGCCGGGATGACCGCCGAGGACTTCAATAGGCAGTTCGCCATTTTCCATATATATGCGCGAAGGCTTCTGGTTGGGGTTGCAACCATATTTGAGCTGTAGTTCTTTCTGTGCCATAAAGTATGGTGTCTTTATTAATATCCGTGCAAAATTAATGAAACTTTCCGAAGTACGCAAGTATTTCCCCTAATCTTTTGCGCTTCAGAAACTAAAATAGAGAAAGGGTTGTATGTTGCTTTTGTTCAACTCTATGGCTAATTGTACGACAAACATAAAGGCAAGGAGCTTCATAGTCCAAGGCCAACGGATGAACTTCGCTTCGATGCGGCAGTAGGTTTTTTCTCCTATCGCCAGAGACAAAAGACTGGAAAATAGAAGAATGCACCATGTTGTCCTGGCTTCAAAGAAAGGCATGGCATAGGACAAATCCATGCGGGTGAAGATGGCTGCGAGCAGTCTGTGTGCCGTACCGGGGTCGGGCGAACGGAAGAATGTCCAGCAAAAAATGACGAAGCATAGGGTGATAAAGCGCGAGATGCTGATGGTAAGCGTATTGTCGCGAATGTCGCGAAGTATCGGCCTCAAGAGTTTGTGGAGAATAAGTCCCAAGCCATGCAATGCGCTCCAGACGAGGAACATCGTTGTACTTCCGTGCCAAATGCCGGCAGCAAGCATGGTGGCGAAGAGGCAGAGGCAGGTGCAAAGAATGCCGTGCCGATTGCCGCCCAAAGGGATGTAGAGGTAGTCGCGGAACCACGTGGAAAGCGAGATGTGCCAGCGGTGCCAGAACTCGGTGAGATTATGGCTGCGGTAGGGGAAGACGAAGTTCTCGCGCAGACGGATGCCAAGCATGGCCGCAATGCCGATACTGATGTCGCTGTAGCCGCTGAAGTCCAAGTATATTTGCATGCTGAAGCCAAACAGCCCCATCAGGCATTCGAAGCCGGAATAGGCTTCTGGCATAGAGAAAATCCAATCGTTATACTGAGCGATGTAATCGGCAATGACGGCTTTCTTCACGATGCCGAGTATGACGAGCCAAAGTCCCCTGTAGAGGAGGCGTTCGCTGACTACGGCGTTGCGTCGGATCTGCGGGAAAAAGGTACTGGCGCGTGTGATAGGGCCTGCCAGCAGCAATGGGAAGAATGAAAGATAGAACAGGTACTCCAAGAAGGTGACGCTGAGGCGAAAGTCGCGACGATAGACGTCGACAGAGTAGCTGATAGCCTGGAATGTATAGAATGAGATGCCGATGGGGAGCACGATGCTTTTGAGGGAAAAGTTTGTGGCAAGCATGTGTCTGAGCAAGTCGGAGAGTGGCTGCGCATATTTGAAGAAGAGCAGTGGCAGCAGATCGAGCACGATGACGAGAAAGAGCAGGGCACGGCGTTTGCCGCCTGTGAGGTGGGACATCCGCCTCGTCAGCCCCCATGAGACAAGAGCCGTGGCCGGCAGCAACAGCATCAGCCAGTGGTTACTCGCGTAGAAGAAAGCAAGACTGGCGGCGATGACGTAGAGCATCAGCAGTTTTCGTCCTGCTTGCCGCAGCAGTGCAAACAGGGTAAGGAAGGCAATGAAGGCTGCCCAGAATTGAACGGACGTGAATATCATTTCGTTATAGGCTGTAGAACGTATGTCGGGAAGGAATGCCTTCTCTTGTCTGCCGGCTTTTCCATGCGGATGGGGTGAGCGGTGCCGGGACTTGCCATCCAAGTGGCAACACTGTCCATCCAAAGGCTTGCTGCGGCGAAGGTTGGGTGGCGGTGGTCGCTACCGCGCTGCAGCGTGAGTCCGCGGCTGTCGAAGTACCGTCCCCTTCCCGCAATCCGTTGCGTGAGGTCGTTGATGCCTGTGTCTGTTCGCCAGGCGGGGACGCCTATCCAGACAAAGGGCGTTGTGCCCAGCTGCCGGAGGATATGGCGTATGTTCGCCTCGGTGTCGGAGAAATCCTTGACAAACTGCTCGTTGGAGCCAATGCTTATCATGACGAAGGTCGGCTTTGCCTTTTCCATGAAATAGCGCAGGGTGTCGGTCTTTGCCCACAGCTCTGTGGTGGAGCCGTACCAGACGACGTTTGTCACCTGGTGCCCGTTTGCAAAGGCGTAGCCGTTCATGCGGCGCAGCAGGCCTTCCACCATCGAGTCGCCGAAGAAGAGGATGCTTTGGGAAGAAGTGTCTATCCCTCCTTCGTCCTCTGCCCGGGGAAGCAGACTCTCTTCGCAGGTCTCTTCCGCTGGCGGGCTTGCCGTCGGGGCTTGCCCTTCTTCTTTGGGCGAGGGCGGTGAGACGCTTAGCTTGCTGAGTTTCCAGCCCGGCGGCGGCAGCTGCACGGGGCTGTAGGCATAGTAGAGGACGAATGCCAGCGGGAGAAGAAGTATTGCTATGAGCTTGGCGTAGGACTTCATAGCTTCGTTATCTCCATCTGCACGATTTTGTATTCCTCGCTGATGAGGGCGGTGACGCGGTAGTTGCAGGATGCAGGCTGGCTGATGTCGCTTCGGCTGATGGTTTCCAGCATTTCAAACTCCACCGAATAGCAGACTACGCCGCCGGCAAGCATTTCCTTGTGCGCGCTCATCTTCTGGTCGATGAGGTAGTGCAGGCCTATGACGTCCTTTGCCTTCTTCTCGCTGGCATACTGGATGATGGCTTCTGCGTCGGCATCCTTTTTGCCGCAGAACATGACCATCGTGCTGTCTATGGCCTGGCTTGCAGCCTTGATGTCCCGGTTGGCAATGGCTTTGGAGAAGAAGGTTTCAAGTGCGCCGCGTATCAATGCGCGTTCGCCTGTCGTCACCTTGCTGAGGCGGAGTGCATTCTTCGTCTCGGCCGCACAGTCGGCGTATCGGCCGGCCGGGTGCTGGGTGAGGTACGCCGTTATGGCCTCCTCGCTGCCGACGGCTTGTGCCTCTTGCCAGTCTATGGAGTCTATCATGTCCTCGCAAATCCGCAGGCGCACCGACCCCGGGTACTTCTGCATGAACGATATGATGCTGACGCGGTTGACGGCTTGCCGCACCTGCTGCCATTCGCGCGCTTCCTCCTGGAGCCGGAGCATGCGTTCGCGCACCTCGTCGCAGTGTTCGCTCTCGGGATACTCGTCGAGGAACTGCTGGTAGAAGTCGGGATTCGTGGTTTCGCAGAGCCGTTCGTATCTGGCTTGCTCCCTTTGCTGTAGCAGTTGCTGGCGGTAATAGTCTCCGCCTGCCCCGAGGGCACCAAGGAGAAGAGCGGCGACGATGGCGCCGGCAAGCCACTTCCATATCCTCTTTCGCTTCCTCGGAGCCTTCTTCGGAGTCTTTTCTTCTGGGGAAGGCTCGGGCGATGGCGCCGGTTTGTTTTCAAGGGGCGCTCCGCACTGGGGGCATGTGTCTTGGTGTATGAGGCAATGGCTGCCGCAGCCGGGACAGGTACACAGATGGCCGGAGATTCTGATGCCGCAACCAGGGCAAGTGCCAGCCATTGTGGACACCTGCCGACGGCATTCGGGACATTTTATGATGCTCATTTGTCGTTTGAAGTGCTGATAAGTGATGCAAAGTTACAGCTTTTTACCCAAAAACGACACCTTTCCCGTGCACGAACACCCGTTTCAGGCCTATTTCGTGCAAATTTCATCACTTAAGCGAAATTTTTTTGCCCAGGACGGGGGGGGTGTTTCTAAAATTATTGTTATCTTTGCAGCCGGATATTCTCGCAGAGGAAGCGTGCAGCGGCACGGGAGGGTCCGTTTCACGGAC